>CAZDTI010000377.1:0-8514 GCA_964508085.1 uncultured Saprospiraceae bacterium
CCCAGGATTGATAAACCAAGTATCAATGGGAATAAATATTTATACTTTTTCATGTTTAATTTTTTTATTGATTTATTTGGCTCTTGGTCATTTTTAGGTGGATAGGAGATGGGTGGATAGGTGGATGGGCTTTCCTTCTTTCGCAGTTATCTACGTTAGTGGGAAACCCATCTACCCATTACCTATCCACCCATCTACCATTATAAATGACCAAAAACCATTGTTTTAAAATTTCAAATTCAGACCAAAAGTAAATGACCTAAGGTTAGGATAATTACCGTAATCATGTCCTTGAATAACGTTATCATCTCCACTGCTTTCGCCGCCACTTCCAAAGTAACTCACCTCCGGATCCAATCCAGAATAGTTAGTGAAAGTCAGTAAGTTCTGAGCACTAATAGATAGCCTAACAGAACTGATTCCTGCTTTACTCAATACATTGTTAGTAGGCAAACTATAGCCTAATGCTAAATTCTTAAGTCTTACATAACTTCCGTCCTCTACGAAACGAGAGGAGCGCTCTCTTCCTCTGATGGCTGCACGAGGTATATCAGAGCCGGTGTTATCTGGCGTCCAGGAATTTAGTACATCCGTTAAGGCATTACTGTCACCATTATACAATTGAACAGCTGTGAGGTTATAGATATCTCCACCTACAGCTCCTTGAAAAAAGATGTTTAAATCAAAATTTCCGTACGTAAAAGTATTGGTGACACCGAAGGTGAAATCTGGATTTGGGTCACCTATAATCTGTCTGTCATTGTCATTAATAGCGCCATCAAAATTACCTTCTTCATCTGCTACTTCAGCGAACAAAGGCTCTCCAGGTATTGCGTTTCCATCTCCATCAAAGGATACTTCCTGCAAAGCGGTACCTGCTGGAATATCGCCACCCTGGTATACCCCTTGGTAGTCTAATCCCCAAAAAAGACCAAGAGCCTCGCCTTCTCGTAAAAGGTAGGTATTACCACCCGCAAAATAACCCGGAGCTCCACTACCTAAAATCTCATTTCCTCCGGATAACTCCACTATTTCATTCCTGTTCCTTGCAAAGTTCAAATTAGTAGTCCATCTAAAATTATTTTTATTGATGTTGTTTGAAGTTAAGGTAAGCTCAATCCCATTATTATTAATAGAACCCACATTTCTAAGAACGTCCAAATCAGATGTACCTAAGTAAAAATTTGAAGCTCTATCTACAGCTAAAAGATCTTCTGTGTCGATGTTGTAGTAGTCTATGCTAAACGAGATTCTATTTTCAAGGAAACCAAAATCCAACCCTATATTTGTCTGATAGGAAGTTTCCCACTTCAAATCTGGGTTTGCTTCACGAGCTAGATCTACACCAAATTCTCCGCCGACCTCTGAAGGTGGCTGAACCCGATAGATAGAAAGTGACTCATAAGGGCCGATGGCTTGATTACCCGTTAAACCATAACTAGCTCTAAGCTTGAGGTTGGAGATATTCGGGTTACCAACCAAAAAGTTTTCTTTTGATATCTTCCATCCAAGGGCAACAGAAGGGAAAACGGCATACTTATTATTTTCTGCAAAGTTTGATGCCCCATCTCTTCGAACAGTAGCAGTAAGCAGGTATTTGTCTGCCCAATCAAAATTAAGTCGTCCAAAAATTGACTCTATTTCTGATTCAGAGAAACGAGAATCAACGGTACGCTGATCTAAAAGCCCAGCTTCCAGATTATACCATGAAAAAGCATCAGTCAATAATCCTCGGGCACCTGCTTCAAGACCTTCTGTGGTACTTTTTTGATAGGAATGACCAACGGTTGCTGTTAAGTTACCTTGTCCAATTGGTCTGGTATACGTTAAGTAATTTTCATTTAGCAACCTTGTTCTTTTTACGGATTCTAAAAACGCTCCACCAGCAGAAAGCACAAAGGTTTCCGGTTTAAAATAACCTTCTGTACTATTTTGAGTTCTGTACCCCAAAGTAGTTTTAAAATTCAGACCTTCTATTATTTTAAAATCTGCATACACATTATTTCTTGTATTATCCGTTTTGGTTTCATTAGTTATCTGTGTGGCCACGGCCCACGGATTTTCTATGTCATCTCCCACTGTATTTTGAGAAAAGTTTCCATCGTCACCAAACCGACCAACATCGGGAGCAAATCTAAAAGCCAAACCGACTACATCGTCTCCTCCTCCGTTTACAGAACCAATAGCGTCTCTTCCGGTCGATTGAGTTGAAACACCATCCTGCTCGCTTCGACTAGCAATACTGTTCATTCCAATTTTTAATCTGTCACCGACTTTTACATCTACATTTGCTAAAAACTGAATTTTCTCGAAGTTAGAATTAACAACGATTCCTTCTTGATTAAAATAAGTTCCAGAAACATAGTAGTTTACATTGTCACTACCTCCAGAAACGGACAGTTGGTGATTTTGTGTACTTCCAGTTCTATAAATTTCGTCTTGCCAGTCCGTTTTTTCTGATCCTTGAGCATAAGGAGCATCTCCTGAATTAGAACGGATCATGTTTTGATATTCAGCAAACCCGTTGGCGTCCAGCAAGTCTAACCTATTAGTCGTCTCTTGAGTAGAAAAACTAGAATTAAGCTCTATGGTTGGTTTTCCAGCTTTACCTTTCTTAGTGGTTACAAGGATAACTCCCCCTGAGCCTCTTGATCCATAGATTGCAGTAGCAGACGCATCTTTTAATATTTCTATAGAGGCAATGTCATTCTGTTGCGGAAAAGCAGCTCCAACAAAGCCATCTACCACCACAAGTGGATCGCTGCTTGCATTTAGGGATGAACTACCTCTAACTCGGATAGAAATACCCGCACCAGGCTCTCCTCCATTCTGGGTTTGAACAGCTACTCCAGCTGCGCGACCTTGAAGTGCCTGACCCGCATTTAATAATGGGAAGGCTTGTATCTCATCAGCTTTTACAGAAGACACACTACCCGTAACATCACTCTTTTTAACACTTCCATAGCCGATTACGACAACCTCATCTAATAATTTTGTATTCACAACTAAGGTGACATTGAGGTTTTTTTGTCCATTTAAAGGGACAGTTTGAGTTTGATAACCAGTATAAGAAACTTCCAGAATAGCATCGGAGGCAGCTTGTAAGCTAAAATTACCATCGATACCGGTAACTGTACCAACACTAGTTCCTTGAACAAGAATGGTCACTCCAATTAAAGCTTCACCATCATCACTGGTGACCTTACCGCTTATGGTTTCTTGTGCACTTGCACTCAAAGAGCCAAAGCAGATGAACAGAGCAGAGAGCCACACTACTCCCTTGGTATGTTCAATAATTTTTTTTAGAAAATGATTCATATGTATAATTTAGAAAGTTAAAAGTTTTAATGGTTTCTATTCAAAAAAACACCTAGTAAGGTATAAGGTGTAGTCCTTTAAAAAGACTTGATTCTTCCTTGGGTTGGACAGCTTTACCCAGTGAATGCCAAAGTTACAAAACTGTATAAATAATCAACAATAATTGGTCAACCAATTTAAGGTCAACCAAATATTTCTTTATTGATTTCCCTTTCCTAATATTTTATTTTTCAACAATCTAGAATTCCAAGAAAAAATTTCGATAGGTGTTGTTACAGATATTAAAGTACTAGAACAAACAACTCATCAACCACTGGATTTAGTTAACCCATTTTTCAAGACTATTTTATTGAATTATGAACTTCCTTTTGAAGAGGACTTCTTCTGTATCTTGAATTTCCAGAATATAGATTCCATCAGTCCTATTTTTACTGATGAACTGATAATCGATTCCTTCAAACATAAAATGATCTACCTGCCGACCGAGCAAATCAAAAGTTTTGACGGTATAGGTTCCATCCTTTATCATTTCAATAGTTAGTTCCCCGTTTGGCGTTGGGTTTGGAAATACTCGAATTTCCAAGCGCTCTTCTTCTTCCTCCATTTCCTCCTCCATAGGTGGTGGTGGATCTCCTCCCATAATAGCCAATCTAGTTAAATTTGTATTCCCATCATTGTCCGTAGCAATAGCCTGTAGATAATGAATTTCATGAGAAAGATTCTGAATGGTAGTAGTTAAATTAGAGAATATGTAGGGCGCTTCATCATCCGAAGCAACAGGTTCGCCATTGATAAGCAACTTCACATTTTGAATGGTTCCATCACCATCCGTCGCATCAACTTGAATATCACCTCCCTCCCAAATGGACACATCAATAGGACTCGTTGGATTTGTAAAACTCACAGTTGGTATATCCCCAATAAACCCTCCATCAGAAAAATTTCCTTGACCACTCCAAGTGGCTAGCAAATCATATATACCCTCCGATTGCTGCTCAGGTATTAAAACATTATCAAGAGCAGTTGAGCCTAATCGATCCTGCAACTGCTGGATGTAAAGGCTCCTTGGCTGTACATTCTCCCCCCAACTTTCCCAATAACCTTCTCCGGTCTGATTTGTACCAACACAACCAATCCCCCAATTCATGGAACCCTTTGGACTGTCTACTCGAAACTCTCCGTTGTAGGATGATATATTCCAGAACATGGTTTGCGCACCGGACCATCCATGTCCGGTACCTGAGCTACCTCGGTTCCATACTCTGGTTGAGGCTGCCCGGATGTTATCGAAGAGGGTTCCCGTAGCCCACCTATGATGAGGTCCAACATCTGATTCCGCACTCGCTGCAAATCCATCCAAAAAGACATTTGGCCCCGTAACTCTGGATCCGGTGACGAAATCGTGTCGCCCATCTTTTGCATAGCATCTTTGAAATAAATTTCCTATTCCTTCCTGAATCGCAAAGGAATATCTTCTACCTCCGGTTACTTTAGACTTGGGGTCAATATATGCGCAATCTTGAACTGTTGTAAAATTAGCGTCATCGATATTCACCGTACTAAAAGCAAGATATTGACCGGTTACTTGTTTTACCCAACAATTTTCGGTGTCTCGTAGTTTAATAGCAGTCCAAGCATGAGATTCATCCGAATTGGCGTCGTAAAAAGATTGGATTCTCATGTTTTCAACGCCACATTGGCTGATGCGGAATGAGCTTTGAATTTTCGAAATTGACCCGCCGCCATACCCCTCTTCCATTACATCAACTATGGGAATATTTATGGAAATGGTATTTCCAGCTATCGCCGTGATTACTCGTTCATGATCAATAGTATAAGAACTAGGTGTCCACCCCGTACAACCAGATTCTCCCTGACATAGTGTTTCCCAATCCATACCTAATTCATCGATCCACAATTGGTTTGGTGTTCTGGTAACCACAATTTTTTCTCCTACCTCAAAATCAGATGCATCCTCCACCTCAAAAGAATAGGTTCCTACCGGTACATAATCGCTTACAATAGCTTGTTCAGATGCTGCATCTTTACTGATCGCACCTACCCCCGAGATGTTGAGAATATTATGAGTAACTCGCGGATTTGAATGAAGAACGGTTCCGTTTAATCCCTGTCCCTCCCCTCTCAAAACTACTCCAGAAGCTCTTACTGTCAAAAAGGTTTCTAAACTATAATGCCCCGCTTTAATTAATACGACTCCTCGAAATCCATTTTGATCCGGTTCCAATGCTTCGACTAGATCTATCGCAGCCTGAATTCTTGGCGCATCATCTCCCTCTTCTGGAGTAACAGTTGCCTTAATCGGAATATCAATAGGAAGTAAAACACCTCCTCCCATGTAACCGGCATAAGAAAAATCCGGAATGATGTTCACTTCATTTGATTGACCCGTCATAGAGAAAGGAACATAAGTTAATTCGCCTTGATCCAAATAGATCAATTCGGAAGTATTTTGACTATAAATTGAATACCATCCAACAAGGCTAAAAACTAGAAAAATTAATCGTTTAATAATCATAATTTAAATATAAAACATAATTGACATACTTGATCAAAATATAAGTGATAAAATTTGCATTTCGAGACAATGGCGTTAGCCCATTTAAAAGTAGAAACTTGATGATACAGTATCCATTAGATGAGATGCTGGCTTTTAAGCTTTACAAAAATTAAAAAGAGGAATGCCTGAATAGACACTCCTCCTTTAATTTATGGAAATTTAGATTCCATCTTTATTACTCATTAATCTATTGAATTTTACTCATCTTCTTTTACTGTAGCGTCAATAGTTTTTTCATGATAAGGAGAATCAGCATTAACAATATTCCCATCATCATCCACAGAATCCAAATTATCCCCTGCCGTCCAACCTTGGAAGTTATCTTCGAAAGCTATTACTTCAGTTCCTGAATCCGAAGAATATATTACTATATCATCAACGTGAAACATCCCATCAGAAACAGATGAATTATCAGAGTATTTCCACTGGAAATTTTTAGCACCGTCTTTGACAGCCGCTAAATGCGGAGCTTCATCATCAGTACCACCGTTAGTAGTACTTATCGCATCAGCGATTATAGTATTTCCATCAATTACAAGAGTATATGTTGGTAAGTTGGTGCCATCAGCAGACCAACTAATTTCAATAGGCACCCATACATCAGCCACTCCCTCAGGGAAAGTAGAAGCCGCAATAGTCGCATCAGAAGCTCCTTCACGGAACTCATGTGGAACATCGTCTTTCAATCTTACTTCGACCATTGCAAAATCACCCGTTGTGGAAGAACCTGAAACGTTGATAAATCCATCCTTAATATCCATATCTACAGGGCCTTCAGTTACTCTGTACATAAAAGTAATTCTTCCAGTTCGAATAGAATCCATTAGTTGAATTCTAAGCTCACCAGTATCACTGCCACCAGTAGCATCGCCTTGGGTATCAGTTATGGAAGCATACCTATTCTTAGGTGCTGTAACCTCTATGGTCTCCATTGCTGTACCTACTTCTCCGTCGGAAGCAGTTACCGTCAATGTTACTTCGTAAGTACCCTCATCAGAAAAGGTATGTGAAGGGCTTTCGTCAGTAGAAGTACCGTCTCCACCAAAGTCCCAAGACGAAGTGAAACTAGTATTTGTGATTCCATTTACTACGGAGCTGTTGTCGAAAGCATAGGTCAAAGAATTATCCGCATCAACCTGCGATGAGAAATTAGCAAGAACCATTGAAGGGTCTTCGTCCATAGGGTCATCCCCTCCACTATCGTCATCTTTACCACAAGAGGTAATTACAGTAAATGCCAGCATTAAGGACATCATTAAAAAGATGTTCTTATTTAGCGTAGTGAATAAGCTCTGCATGTTAATTATTTTTTTCATTTATTTAAAAAGTTTAATTAGTTAAAGTGATTTAATTAGTTAAAATGATAAGTTATTAAAGTTTGTATTAGTCGCATAACGTATTACATCTGTAAAACGCTCCTTTAAGTTTACTATAGGTTTACCCTAAATTTACCTTAAGCTTACGCTAAGTTTACTTGCTGCCTCAGAATTTCCATTTCTCTGTGTTGTATTCAAAAATTGGTTGACCAATTCTTTGGTCGCCCAATTTATGCTGAAAAAATTAAACGACCAAATGTTTTGATGAATTTTTACTACTCCTAGAATCAAATAGTGTTGTTAACCATAAATAATAGCATTTTGCTCGCACCTAATCGTATTTTTTTTCATCACGCAGAGGCTTTGTGGCCTATGAATGAGTATCCAATCTTATTCGGTAGTTGCACATCCTAACTTATGAGATGACTCCTGTTTTTCATTTTACCGCACAATCGTAATCGGCCCCTTATAAGTCTTTCCATCCGCAATATCTAGTGTCAACAAAAAGTAATAAGTACCTTCTGATACAGTCTTTCCATTCATTCCCTGACCATCCCAATTGTTCTGATAAGGATTAGCATTCATAATCACGTCACCCCAACGATTAATTACCGTAAGTTCATTATTAGGGAATTGAGTAATGCCGGGAATAACCCATAAGTCATTGACTCCATCTCCATTTGGACTGAAAGCATCTGGTATGATCAATTCGTCAAAGTTGTAGTTGATAATGGCTTCTCCATCTGCACAAATCAAAGGACAATTTTCCAGGCAGACCTGATAGGTGAATGCATCATTTCCTCCCAATGGAATAACTACCTGATACTCAAAATTACCATTGCCATTCAAGTTAAGGATGCCTGCGCTAGGTCCTGAAAGAAGAGTGGTTGTGATACCATAATCTGCATTCACTTCATCATTATCCAATACATTTTCATTCAGGCTAATTCCTATTCCAATTTCATATACATCGTCAACTACTTCCAGTACATCATCAGAAATTAACTCTCCTTCACATGGAACACAAACGGTACCGTCACTTTCCAGTATCGTTTCAGTATCGTTGATGGTACAAGCGTCATTGTCATCACAAGGAAGAATCTCCGTAACTCCATTGTCACAATTGACTAAGGTTCCGGTACATGGTTCACAAATACTTCCATCACAATCCAATATAACTTGAGTATCATCTATGGTACTCGGGTCGCCATCATCACAAGGTTGGTCACTAGTTGCTCCGTTGGTGCAGTCCGTTAATGTCCCCATACAAGGTTCGCAAATCGAGCCATCACAATCTAAAAT
>CAZDTI010000378.1:0-8500 GCA_964508085.1 uncultured Saprospiraceae bacterium
ATTCCCGGGATGTTGCCATTACAAAATATGTTCCCGATGGTAGTGCACAGATTTACGCCACTTACATTGGAGGAGAAGAGGATGAACAACCACATAGTATGATCGTCGATTTTAATAGTCATTTATCCATTTATGGAACAACACAATCTGAGGATTTTCCAACGACTTCAAACGCGGTGCAAACTAATTTTGGTGGTATTAGCGATATTTTCATATCAAAATTAAATGCAGACGGAACTGCTCTGATCGGCTCTACTTTTCTCGGAGGGAATAATCTCGATGGAGTAAATGTCTCTGGGCTCAATAGCGACGATTTAAACCGTGGAGAAATTGTACTGGATGCCCAAGGTAATATATTTGTGGTTTCCTGTAGTAGCTCCGATGATTTCCCGGTAACCTCTAATGCTTTTCAAAGTCAACTACAAGGTAATCAGGATGTGGTTTTGATGAAACTCAACAGTGATCTCTCTACCTTGTTTTGGGCAACTTACTTAGGGAGTCCCTCAAATGATACCGGACTTGGTATCCGAGTGAAAGATAATGGAGAGGTTGTCGCCTCAGGAATGGCCGGTCAATCCAGCTTTCCAATCGGCACAGGTGGTTATCAAGAAAATTGGCCGGGTGGCACTGCTTCAGCATTTGTAGCCATACTTTCTAATGACGGGCAAGACATTCTTCACAGTACCTTCTTCGGCTCTGAAACCGGGCAAGATTATGCCTACTTCTTAGATCTGGATGAGGACGATAATGTACATATCTATGGCCAAACAACAGGAACTATTGACATTACACCAAACACTTATTTCTCTAATCCGGGAAGTCGACAATTTCTAGCTGGTTTTAGTCCTGATTTAAGCTCTTTAACCTACAGTACTGTTATTGGGTTAGGATCTGCACCTTTAGGTTTCGATTTTGTCCCAGTCGCTTTTATGGTTGACAAATGCAATGGAATTTATTTTTCTGGTTTTCATGCAAAGCAAGGTCTACCGCTAACCCCGGATGCTGTTTATGATGGCGACGATGTTTTTTATTTAGCTAAGCTTTCGCCAAATGCAGAATCGCTTGATTTTGCTACTTATTATGGAGATGCCAATCATGTAGATGGTGGTACCAGCCGCTTTGACAAAGCTGGAATTGTGTATCAAGGGGTATGCTCTTGCGAGTTTATTGATGCTGTTATGAATACGATGCCGAATGCTTATTCTACAGTTAATGGTCCGCAATGTGCCATTGGTGTTTTTAAAATAGATTTTGAAATTGAAACGGTTACAGCCTCAGCATTTGCAGAACCTTCCACCAGTGGTTGTGTTCCTTTGAGCATTGATTTTAACTATACTGGTTCGGATGCTGAAACCTTTTTCTGGGATTTTGGAACGGGTGATACCAGCACCGAAGAAAACCCTAGTTATACTTTTACTGAGGCAGGGACTTATAGTGTTATGCAAGTCGTTAATGCACCCAATACCTGTAATGGAATAGACACTTTCTTTTTGCAAATTGATGTTCTCGACAATACAACTACCATGAAGGATACTGCTTTTTGTCCAGGAAATGCTGCTCTCTTTTTAGATGTTTCTACGGCTAATGCGACCTATAACTGGCAGAATGGAGAATCAGGGGCTACTTTCCAAGTAGAAACTCCTGGCTTTTATTGGGTTGATGTCAGTGTCGGAAATTGTACTCGACGAGATTCCTTTTCGGTTTCTTCTCCCTCAGATATTGAGTTAGATCTTGGAGAAGATCAATCCCTTTGTGATATTTCATCTTATATCTTGGATGCCAGCCATCCATCTGCGACTTCTTATGAATGGGAAGACGGACAGACGAGTTCTTCCATTACTATTGATTCGAGTGGGCAATATTTAGTTACGCTTGTAGACTCGATTGGCTGCTTTATTACAGACTCTGTTAATTTTCTGTTTACCAATACCCCTATCATAGATTTAGGCCTCGACCCTGCGCTTTGCGAAGGCGATGAATTACTATTAGATATCCTTACTCCAGGAGCTACTTACACCTGGCAGGATGGTAGTGAAGAGGCTACCTTACTCATTAATTCCTCCGGGACCTATAGTGTTGAAGTAAATCTAAATGGTTGTATTGCTACAGACGAGTTGACAGCTACTTTCTCTCCGCCACTTCCATTGGATTTGGGTACAGATCAAAGTATTTGTGACATATTTACGTTTAATCTTGATGCTACTACTACTGGTGCCGTTAGTTATGAATGGTCTTCGGGAAGTACGAATCCAGATTTAGAAATTGAAAACTCTGGTAATTATATTGTTACAATCACTAATTCTTTTGGCTGTGAAACAATAGACGACATCAACATTATTTTCAGTCTGACACCAGAAATTGCATTAGCTGCTGATACCTCTCTTTGTGATGGAGAAAGCTTAACGCTAACCCCTACAGTAACGAATGGTGTTCCTTATTCCTGGCAAGACGGTAGCACTAGTCTGAGTTATCCTGCTACCTCCGAAGGCTGGTATTGGGCTCTGGCAGATGCCAATGGTTGTTTTGACACCGATAGCATTTATATCGCTTTCACTCCTCTTCCAATTGTTGATTTTGAGCCCATCAATGTTTATTGTTATGGAGATAGCACTGGAAGCATCTTTTCTATTAATCCAACGAGTGTTCAGGATTTCGACTTCTTGTGGTCTAATGGACAAATGGTAGCAGATTTAGAGCAGATTCCAGCAGGCACCTATCAAGTAAGTATTACGGATGAGAATGATTGTTTGTACGAAACAGAAATCATCATCAATCAACCCAACCCAATGGAACTGGAGCTAAGCCAAGAAAATATAGAGTGCTTTGGCGATGACGATGGTTTCATTACAATAGACAACACAATTGGTGGAACGCCGCCATATTTATACAGCCTTAATTTTGATACCCTTACTGGAAATACGACGTATAACAATCTTGATGGAGGTCTTTATACTGTTCTTGCTCAGGATATTAATGATTGCACTATCAGCGCTGAGATTGATCTTTATGAGCCTCCTCAAATCTTCCTTTCTGCAGGTGATGATAAGGTCGTACAACTGGGTGATAGCGTCAAAATAAATGGCCTCCTCTTCCCTGATTTCAATCAAATCATTAATTGGACTTCGGAAGAATTCGTCAACTGCCTAAATTGCATTCAACCTTACGGTATGCCCTTTTACACGGCAGATTTTGTTGTCACTTCAATTGATTCAATAACAGGGTGTACCCTTCGCGATACTATGCAGATTACAGTAGAAAAACCTCGGAACATTTACATTCCAAATGCCTTTTCTCCAAATGGAGATGGCGTAAATGATTTGTTTTTTCCTTATGGCGATATCTCTGCTGAACGAGTCAATTATTTCCGAGTTTATGACCGCTGGGGAGAGCTGGTTCACCAAGCCAGTGACTTTGATTTGGGTGATCCCGTTGGTGGTTGGAATGGTCGGTTGAAAGGAAAGCTGATGAATCCTGGCGTCTTTGCTTACATTGTGGAGGTACGTTTTGTGGACGGGATTGTGAAGATGTATAAAGGGGATGTTAGTATTTTGAAATGATCATTCGAAAAATCCAATACTAGCACCCACCCAGTCCTTATCCTTATTGTATTTTACCCCAACCATTTCGCCCTTGGTGATTCGAATCATATTGTTATATGCGACCGGTTTTTCAGCTCCTTTCTCCCAGAGCATTAAGATTCGAATTTCGCATTTGGCCGTCCCTGTTGGTGTTTGCAAAACAGGAGCATAGGTTACTTTTCGTTGAAGTATGAAATTATCTTTATTAGGAATGGCGTCCAACTCTTCTGGCGTTACGTGAAGCTTCACACCAGCACCTGCGAAGGAGTACAATGGTTTCAGAACGAACTGATCCAGATCTTCCGGGTAGTTTTCTAACTTATCCAGGTAAAAGCTCTCCGGGCTGTAGGGACTTTTGATAAGTGGCAGAATGTATTTGCTGATTCTATAAAACCAATTGGGGTGGCCAATCCATTCTACATCAACATCATCGTCAAATCGGAATTCTCTAACAAGATCTTCACGTTGATCCAATTCATCAAAAATAACACGGTTGTATATGCGTTTGACAATCACCTTTTCGCCGGATTGGTTGAGGTAATACAATGTCTTTCCATCTTTTTTCAGCTTAGTCAGGCAAAGCGTCTTAATGCCCAGTTCTTCTTCTGTGGCTAGAAAATCTATGTAGGTGTGTTGTTTTTCAGGTTCTATTTCCAACATCACCACTTGCTCAGGACTGACATCTCCAACAATAATTTCCCGGAGTTTATCATAATAATCCTGAACGGTTAAACCATTGAATCGGGAGCTGAATTCTTCTGGCATGCTATAAGCTTTACGGAAAGCACCAGCTAACATCTCCTGAAAGAAGTACAAGGTTGGAAAACCCTGAACCTCAATAAGTTGTGGCTCTGGATCACCATTTTCATCTAGACAAACTGCATAATCCATCTGTAGAAAAGTAGTGTGTTCATCCTCTTTAGGAACTTCCACATTATTTTCCACCAAAGGTGGTCGAGTGAGCTCTTTAAAGTTGGGTTGACAAAGAACATCAACTATATCATCGCAAGCTTTTAAAACTCTGTCCCGTAAAATATTCGGGAGAAATATAGGGGTTTCCGCCAAGCGAAAATCAGGCTTATAACCATAGGTGTTTACTATGATCTCTTTAAAGCGTTCGTAGCCTTCAGGAGTAAAAGTTAGTTCGTTAAAGTGCTTTCGTAGTTTAGGTATCATTAGGAGGTTATGAGCTGAATTTTAGCAATAGCATTATCTAAGAAGTCAGGTAAAAGGCTTTGATGGGTTGCTGCAACCTTGAATGGATCATCCAATTGTTCTACCATACTTTTGTACTTCTCTTCCCCAAAATTGGTAATCACCTTTTCTTTATTCTCTTGTTTTAATAAATGTTCTTTCATCCCTTTCGGATCAGCCTCCGGGTGAAATTGTGTTCCAATTATCTCATCAGAAAAACGAACCATCATAATGGCACGTTCATAAGCAACATGGTCTCTGATTTTTTCCAAAACTAAAACTCGGGCCCCTCTTTCTTGAAACACTTCCAAATCTGGTTGGACCAATTGCCAATCCCGACTGTCAACGCCATAGAACGGATTAGGCAGTGTTTCTAAAATTGGTTCCTCTTTTCCATACTCTGTTTTATGTAAAGGAAAAATACCAAAGGAATAGGAACGTCTTTGAGTTATCTCACCTAGTTGAAAGTGATTACTCGCCAATTGGAACGAATGACAGATCAAAAAGAGATATTTCTTCCTTAAGTTCAATGGATTCGCATTGTGCGCCCAAATGGCATCTAGAAGTTCTCCAAATTTCACCTCCCAAACGCCATTTCCTACCAATGGGTTTCCTGGGCCACCTGAGGAGATGTAAATATCATATGATAGATCAGGCACCATATCCGTTTGACGAACGTCATAAACTGTTGCCTCCAGATCATTTGTATAATGACTAGCTATCTCTTTAATGCAACGGAGTCCCTGATTGGGGTGTCCGGCATTCATGTCAAGAATGGCAAGTTTTAATTTTTTCATGTAAACGTTTAACTGAACAATATTTTATTTTTGTAAAGGAGGTGGATCATGCTAATGACAAAGCTTTTCTAAATTCTAAAATACGGTAGAAAACGGGAGAAAGCAAATCCTTATCTGCCTTTAGCTGTCATCATCTACTCTAATTCAGCCTCTTTTTCATCAACTCTTAACAGGTAAGCCGTTAGCTCCTTTTATAAAATTACCCCAAGTCAAATCCATCTTCCCAGCCTTCTGTTTTTTAGCTTTTTTAATAGCCATCATTGCCGCATTCTCTACAATCCATTCAAAATTCTTCTCCCCAACAGAGTGAATATCAGCATCCGGTGCAGGATTACAGAAGTCTATAGCATAAGGGATGCCATCTCTTACCGCAAACTCAACAGTATTGAAATCATAGCCTAATGCCTTATTAATTTTAACCGTTAAACTCTTAATTTTTTTAAGCAACTTCTTATCCGTGCAAGGATTATCAACAACATAACGTAAATGGTGCGGATTCCGTGGTTCATAATCCATAATGTGAACCTGATCAGTACTTAACGCATAACACCGAAAGTAGTGATCAAACAAAATCTCTTCTTGCAACATCATTACCAACTGTTCTGTTTCTCCGTGCTTGGCAAACAAATCTTCTGAATCAGTAACCCTATAAACAGACTTCCATCCACCTCCAGAGTGTGGTTTCATATAAGCGGGGAACCCTATATAATCGTAAATATAATTCCAATCCATTGGGAATTTCATATTCCGGAAAGAAGCCGCAGAGGTATCATCTGGATGATCTTTAGAAGGCAGCAAAACGGTTTTTGGGACAGGTACTCCGATGCTTTCCATCAAACAGTTATTGAAAAATTTCTCGTCAGCAGACCACCAAAAAGGATTATTTATAACAGTAGTTCCACATAGAGCTGCATTTTTTAAATAAGCTCTGTAGAAAGGAACATCTTGAGAAATACGATCAATTATCACTGCATATTCTGTGGCCTTATTTTGCTGAACCACATCTACACTTACAGGTTCGGCAATTATGCCTTTGACCTTTTTGCTATTAACTCTGTCTATGAAAGCCCAAGGAAAGGTGTCTTCCATACCGAAAAGAATACCGATTTTTTTCATGATGTTTGTTGTATTTGTTAATGAGGGAGAAGTTAACCGGAACAACATACTGAAAGCGCAACGCTTTTTTGTTTAGTATGTCAGGTGGTTAGCCTATCAATTTAAAGTTTATAATCTAGATAAATAATGTGGGAACATTTGTAACCAAAGTGGCCAATCGTGTTTCGCCCATTTTCGGAGATCGAACCAGTGATTTATGTTTTTTCGTTGTAGCATAGCAGCCATTTGTTGATTGGCTTCCAGGCAAATATCCCACTCTCCTACCCCCAAAACAATGTCCATTTTCCAAAGTTCCGGGTTATTATTATCCGGCATGTAATCAGTTGGGTTATTGAAGTAGACATTTTCATCATAATAACCATCGAGAAAGGACTTAATATCAAATGCACCACTCATGGAGAACAAATGACTGACACGTTCTGGATGGCGGAAGGCAAAGTTTAAGGCTTGAAAGCCTCCGAAACTAGGCCCCGCTAGAGCTACTTTTTCGAAGCCGTGTTCTCTTCGTATAGGATCAATAATTTCTTCGAGGATGTATTTGTCGTACCAAAGGTGGTTCTTGACACGATCTGCAGGATGGACGTCTTTATTGTACCAGCTGTGCTTGTCGATGCTGTCTACGCAGTAAATTTTCACTTTGCCGTTGTCTACAAACCATCTAGCGGCTTCTATCATTCCAAAGTCGGTACTCTCATGGTACCGACCCATGGTTGTTGGGAAAACGATGACTGGATAACCGCTGTGTCCGTAAACCAACAGCTCCATTTCTTTTCCAATTGCTGGCGAATGCCATTTTAATAATTCTTTCTGCAAGGTATGAGGATATTTTGTGTGTGAAAATTCAAAACGCAAATGTCGTAATTTAATTTATAAGCGACAATTATATGTCGACTTATTCCTTATAGAAAGTGTCTTTAATGGGAAGAAACGGGAGGCTTATATATTTTTTAGACAAAAGAATTATTTAAACACTAACTTGCCCCCTTATTTAATCCAAACGCAAAAATAATCTATGGCATTAATTCCACCTTTTTTCATGGACACCGTTGTCGCAATGGGGATACAACAATCCATTAATGGTAAAGTACAAAAGACCTGGGTCGGTACTGGTTTCCTTTTTGGACAATATGTGAAAACGCACGAGGACCCAAAGAAAAAGGATTACACGGTTTTTCTGGTGACAAACAAACATGTATTAGCTAACCATTCCAAAATGATTCTTCGTTTTAATCCGCAAAACGCACAACCCGCAAAGGATTATCAAATTCGACTGATGGATGATGGCGGAAAGTTACTTTGGACGGGACATAAAAATCCTAAAGTAGATGTAGCAGTACTTCGGATCAATATTAATCTTATTGCGGCGGAAGGAATGAAATTCGGTATTTTCAAATCAGACACGGACATTGCCACTAAAGCGCATATGATGCAGCATGGTTTGATGGAGGGTGATTTTATTTATGCTTTGGGATTCCCGATGGGTTTAGTTTCTAAAGATCGTCAACATGTGATGGTTCGTTCTGGAATTATTGCTAGAATCAGAGATCTTTATGAAAACAGGAGTACTGATTATACGGTAGATGCTTTTGTATTTCCTGGGAATAGCGGAGGACCTGTGATTACTAAGCCGGAGGTTATCAGTATCCAAGGGACGCAACCTTATAAAAAAGCGTCTTTGGTAGGGATTATCAAAAGTTATATTCCATATCGGGATGTGGCGATTAGTAAGCAGACTAAAAATCCGAGGGTGATTTTTGAGGAGAATACCGGGTTGTCCTTAGTGGAGCCGGTTGATCATATTTTGGAGGCGATTAG
>CAZDTI010000379.1:0-8496 GCA_964508085.1 uncultured Saprospiraceae bacterium
GATTTAATTGTTTGTGATGGCCATGGGATAGCGCACCCAAAAGGAGTGGGGATGGCTACACACTTAGGTTTAGAATTAGTGGTTCCGACAATTGGCTGTGCAAAGAAGAGATTGCTTGGTTCTTACGATAAGGAGAAAACAGCTATAGAGCGAGGAAGTCGTCAATCTTTAATTTGGGAGGGTGAAGTGATCGGAGTAGCTTTACGAACACAAAAGGATGTAAAACCAATGTTTGTGAGTATTGGCCATATGGTAGATTTGGAAACGGCCATTGAATGGGTACTGAAACTTTGTCCCGAGTATCGTCTTCCAGAAACGACACGACAGGCAGATCAATTGGTGAATCAGTTAATGAAAAAAATATGATTGAGAATATTCTTGATTACGATGAAGAAGAAGTTAAACGTCCCTACTTCGATATTTGTATAAGATGGATGGTCGTTTATATTTTATCCTGGTTCGCATCGGATTACTTTTATTCCATTTCAGAAAGTAACGACCTATTTAATGACATTTACGCAGATATAGGCGAATGCTTTAACCTTGGATTTTTGATTAGTAGCATAATAAGTATCGTCTATCTTTTTATTAGCTATAAGATTCAAGAAGAGCATTCTGCCATTAGAAATGCAGTATTGGTTGCTACCTCAATTGTTTTTATATATGTTTTGATTTACTTTATTTGTAATGTGATTGCACTTTATCATATACTTACCACTTAGAAATAAAACAAAAACTTAACAAGAAAATAATGCTAAAGAATTATCTTAAAATCATTCGAAGAAATATCGCTCGTCAACCTGCCTACGCGATCTTGAATTTATCCTGCTTGACTTTTGGAATTGCCGCTGCCTTACTCATCTTAATGTATCTCGATTTTGAATTGAATTACGATGCTACTCATGAAAACGCAGATCGCATCTATCGGGTAGAAACGAATTCGATTGAAACCCATGATAAGGTAATGGAAGTCAACTGGAGATCAACACCAGCTGCTCTTGGTCCTTACATGAATAAGGATTATGCAGAAATTGAAGCTTGCACTCGCCTTTGGTGGTTTTACCGAAACGAAGTTATTAGTTTTGATGTAAATGGAAAAGTGACCGAAACGGATAATATGGTCATCGCTGACTCTTCCGTTTTTGATGTTTTTACTTTTGATTTTATTCATGGTGATCGGAAAACGGCGATGAATGGGCCGAACAAAATTGTATTATCGGAAGGCCTTTCGAGGAAAATGTTTGGGAATGAAAACCCTGTTGGAAAGACAATGAATACTAGTTTGATTCATACCCGACCAGATGTTGATCCTGATTACGCTTTTGTAGTCACTGGTGTTTATAAGGACTTACCTGCCAATAGCCACATAACCGTAAATTCATTGTTATCAGCGGAAAGTGACCCTGAATTGGCAAATTATTATTTCAAACGATTTGCTTATTACACTTATACTAAACTACACGAGAATACAGAACCAAAAGCATTGGCCGCAAAGCTGACAGACATCTACACTAATTATCTTGATCCGAAGATAGAACCTGTTATGAAAAAGGCTTTCCATGAACTTGTCCCATTGAGGGCTATTCACATGCGAACTTCAGGAGGATATACTTATGTATATATTTTTGGAGCAGTAGGATTCTTGCTGTTACTAATCGCCATGATTAGCTATGTCAACATGGTAACCGCTCAAGCGAGCAAACGCGCAATGGAAATTGGTCTTCGAAAAGTGATGGGGTCGAGTCGCAAGCAACTGATTATACAGTTTTTGACAGAATCTTTTTTCTTTAGTGTATTGGCTTTGCTTATAGCTACCGGGCTAGTTTTGCTAGCGGTTTATCCGATGAATGAGTTGTTGGACTTGCAACTAAGCGCTGGTCAATTACTACAAGGAAAAGTAATAGGAGGGATGCTTGTGATTCTGTTGTTAGTTGGTTTGTTTGGTGGGAGTTATCCTGCTTTTTTTCTTTCAGCATTTCAACCTATCTCGATTATGAAAGGAAGATTGACAAAGGGTGCTCCTGTCAGAAGAGCTTTAGTCGCTGTTCAGTTTGCTGTGGTTATTTTCGTTTTGGTAAGTACAGGGATGATTTATGAACAACTAAAGTTTATGGGACAAAAAGACCTAGGTTTTAATCGAGACCAGATTATTCAACTGACCTTTCCGTCAGAGTCGGAACGATCAAAAATGGAAGTATTGAAAAAAGAAATGAAAGAGAGTCCTCATATTAGATCGGTTGGAACGTCTAGCTTTTTACCCGGTGTTTCAATGCCAAGACGTCCATTGAGCGCAGATGGCTCTTCTAGTCAGGAATCACAGTTTGTTTACTTTGCAAGGATTGGATATGACTTTTTAGAAACGATGGATATGGATATTGTCGCAGGACGAAACTTCTCTTCAGCTCATCCGAAAGACAACACCGAAAGTATAATCGTAAATGAAACAATGGCGAAGAGTTTCGGCTTGGAAAATCCAATAGGAGAGCGGGTCCGCTATGGTGACAAAGGCAATCCGAATTTTGTAACTATTGTAGGGGTGATCAAAGATTTTCATCAAAACGATCTACACAATGCTATTGCTTCGCAGATTTTTCTGTTGGAACCCGTATCCCATAATTTGGCCGTCAAGGTCGCTGATGTTTCGACTGGTTTGGCTGCTGTAGAAAAAAGTTGGAACAAATTATTTCCAACTGCGCCATTCGAGTATCACTTTTTAGATGATGAAATTCAGAATGGATATGAAACGGATTTGGTGCGTGGTAAGATTTTTATAATGTTTTCTGTATTGACTATTTTTATCGCATTTCTTGGGCTTTTTGGTCTGGCCTCTTACAATACAAAACGACGTGTCAAAGAAATTGGAATTCGAAAGGTGCTTGGAGCTAATGTGATGAATATTGTGTTATTAATTGCTAAAGATTTTCTTTTGTTGGTTTCCATTGCTGCTATTCCCGCTTTTATTGTAGCCTGGTTTTTCATTAATGGTTGGCTGGAAGATTTCGCTTATCGTGCTGAGATGAATTATTTGGTTTTTATAATGGTGCTGTTTTTTACTTTGTTTTTGACATTTGTAACAACTAGTTTACATGCCGGACGCGCTGCCGGAGTGAATCCAGCTGAAACCTTGAAGTATGAGTAAATAATATGTACGTAAAACTGTAGACAGTTTCTTTCCAACTAAGGAAATCCTTTTGTAAGCCCTTGGAAAATTCTAAGGTTTTATGAGTTTGCTGAAAGATATATGGTTGGCTAAATTTTTTATTGCGTTTCACAAACGCAGCGCACCATAAATTTCCTTCGCTTTCGCTTTTTATCATCAATGTGATGCTTATGGCTATGTCGGATGAAACCATCATTGCCGATATGCAAATGATAGCGTTTGTCTTCAGAAGATTTATCGCTAGCCCAAAGAGTCAGTGTTTTTTTATTCTTTCTTTTCTTGCCTTGAACCCAGCCCAGGGGTTTTAGTCGCAGTAAATTGTCTTCATCAAATAGATTTATTGTAGAAGAAGTATCAGAAACCCAGACGGTATTATTGGTTATGTCCAGTTTTGATTCCGGAGCTAAAATAGTATCTCGTTTTATTTTTTGAATTTTGATGGCCTTTTTCTTTCGGACAAATTCATAATAGGACTCCCATTCGTCTGCCGTTGGTATCCTCCAGCCTTTTGGACAAATGGTATCTAATTCTTGGTAAGGGTAGAAATTGCCGTCCCCGCAGTTCTCTTCTTTAGTAGTTGTATTCGGGCAATAAGAATATTTTGATTCAAAACGCAGATTGTCCCAGAACCACTGCGTGTTCTCAATTTTGATTATATTGTATTCATTGCCATCCCTCTTATCTGTAATGGCATGTAGTTGATACAAGTTCTGAGCGTTTATATAGAAGGGAAGAAAGAGAAAGGTGATAATTAAAAATGAAAATTGCTTCATGTAATTATTTTGTTGTTTTTATATCGAGAAGACACAAAGACTGTCAAGGAAGAGTGAATTTCAGCGCGCTGTTGTTTTAGCTTCCAATTTCTCTTTCCTGATCCATTACCATTTTTTCAAATTCCACAAAAGAACGGCCCTCGTTTAAAACTTTGATGGTGAACTCTAATGGATATACAGAAATGTGAATGTCGTTCACTATTTTCTTCAAGGTAAACACCCGAAATTTATATTCTGGAAGATGGTCATGATACAGAGTCATATCGTGTTGCTTCATCATGTATTCGCTGAGCGCAAAACAAATTTGAGCTGCTACATCTCCATCTCCCATTCCCACTGATTTCATCCAATTGATATAGTCATTCCTTACTGCAAAGTCTAAATTTTCTGGGTGGTTTTGAAATTGTTTATTCGGTAATTCTCTTTGAGCAAGTTTAGCAAAATTGGCGATCATTCCAACAGAGCCAGCTAAGAGTTTAGCGTCGTCTTCATTGATTAGTGGACGAAATCTTTTATGAAAATCTTCTTCGTTTTTTATTTGGATGGAAAAATTCGGAGGTGGTTTATTACTTGGCGGAGCAGGGGGTGGAGGTGGAACGGAAGGGGGACTGGGCTCAACTTTTTTGTTTTTGGAGAATAGCCGTTTAAAAAAATTCATACGATGATTTTCTGATTAGGTATTGCTAAAAGCTAATATATGGATAATTTTGATGGGAAATCGTTGTCTTGAGCTTGTTGAAGCGAAGAAAATTTGTTTTGGACTTGGATTGTGCATTTTGCCTCGAGTTGCGACTCGGGGCAAATGGGGAGTTTGACTCCTCTGGAGTCTTCGTGAGCGGTTTACTGATTTATGTTTATGAAACTGGCTAGTGTTGCGACTGGGGTTATAATGTGCGGTTTGACTCTTTCAGAGTCTTCTTTATCAGGGAGGGTAGAAGGTTGTGTTCTCATTATATCCTTGCGATATGATCAAGGTGAATTACTTGAGCTCTTGGGTTATCTTGGCTTCATGAAGTCAGAAAAATGTTTTCTGCGGCGGATGTAGAAATTCCAGATGGCGGACTTCTTCCAATGTGCGGTTTCATTAGGCTGGCTAGAAATTCCAACCTTTTGAATCAGCTCATCATATTCTTTAGCTTTTTCACGGGTTGCTCCTAGGAGTCCGAAAAAAGCCCAGTGCGCTCTGACAATAGCACCAATGTTTTTCCATTTTCCTTCCAATAAAAATAAGATACCAGCTACTCCGTCAAGGATTAACCTTAGAGGCAGTAACCAGAACAACTTTGAAGTTGTTTCATTTTTAAAAATCATAACAAGAGAGTTACGAAAGTTCAGGAACACTTTTTTAGGATTGTCATAATCAAGGGTTCCGCCTCCCACGTGATATACGACGGATTTCGGAATAGCCATTATTTTATACCCCGCACGTTTTATTCTCCAACAAAGGTCTATTTCTTCCATGTGCGCAAAGAAAGAGGCATCGAAACCGCCAATGTCTTTAAATAGTTTGGCCCTGATGAAAAGAGCAGCTCCAGAAGCCCAGAATATCTCTTCGCTGAGGTCGTATTGCCCTTCGTCTTTTTCCGTAATATTAAATACCCGACCTCTGCAAAAAGGATAACCAAAATGATCCATCCAACCTCCTGCTGCGCCAGCGTGTTCAAAGTGATCTCGTTGCTGCTCGCTTAGGATTTTTGGCTGACAAGCCCCAATACTTTTGTCTTTCTCCATGGCCTCTATAACAGGATCAATCCAGTTTGGAGTGACTGCTACATCAGAGTTTAACAAAACAAAATAATCTTCATTCGTGATTTCTTGCAGTGCAACATTGTAGCCTCCAGCAAAACCATGGTTCTCCTCCATAGTTATGATCTTTATATCCGGATAGTTTTCTGAAAGGAAGGACAGAGAATCATCAGTGCTCCCATTATCTGCAACGTATATTGTAGCATTTGGATATTCAGTAGCTAAAACAGACGGCAGAAATTTTTGCAACCATTTTCGACCATTGTAATTTAATATAACAACACCTACAGTAGCGTATGATTCTATGTCCACATCAGGGATTTCTTTGGTTTGCCAATGCTCCGGAAGAGAATCAAAAAGGGCTACGGTTTTCTGCCGATCTCGTTCGATGGATGCTTTTAAAGCTTCTAGAGATTTGAACTGTTTGTCCTCTCGTATTTTTTTCACAAAAGTGAGCGAAAGCTTATCACCATAAATGTCTTTATCAAAATCAAGAATATTTACTTCTATGGTTCTATTGTTAAAAAGCTCTAAAGTTGGTCGCTTTCCAATATAGAGCATTGCTTTGTAAGTGTCTTGTTTATGATTTACAAAAACAGCATAAATTCCTTCAGCTGGAATCAGCTTGTATTGGTTTTTGACATCTAGATTGGCCGTTGGAAAACCAATAGAACGACCAATCTTCTGGCCTTCTATCACTATACCACTCAATGTATACGGATGTCCAAGTAATTGCTTTGCCCGACCAACTTGCCCCAGCTCCAATGCCTGACGAACTTTAGTGGAGCTGACCGCTAATTTATCAACAACCTGTTTTTTTATCTCCACCACTTCAAAGCCAAATTCTTTTTCGTACTTCTTTAGATAGTCAATAGAGCCCACTCGGCCTTTCCCAAAACGATGATCATAGCCAATAACAATATATTTGGGTGAAAATAAGCGTACAAGAAAATTGGCAATATATTCATCCGCAGTCTGGCTGGCAAACTCCTTACTGAAAGGTACAACGACTACATTATCTACGCCATTAGCCTCCAATCGAGCTATTTTTTCATGAATGGTATTCAGTAATCGAAGTGATTTATCATCAGGTTGTAATACCTGTCTGGGATGAGGGTGAAAAGTTACGACAACGGATTCTCCACCTACCTTTTTAGCTAAATCTTTCAATTGAGACAAAATGGTCTGATGCCCACAGTGCACCCCATCGTAAGAACCGATGGTAACTACCGCTGAGTTAAAGTTTGGAAGGGCTGATAAATCATGGAAGACATTCATATCGGGGGCAAATGTACTATTATTAACTGTTAACTTTGAGAAAAAGAGAAGACAAAAACACCTTACTTTTGTGTTTTCAACCTCAAGCACAACCTCAACCTCAACTTCAATTCCTTCTAACGCGAGTGTTACGTGAATGACATGGGAATTAAGGGCATAGGGGTTGAGGTTGCAGTTGAAATTACAGTTGAAAAGTCGTACATTCGCCGTCGGTAAAACTAAGAATAGAAAATGGATAAATTAAAAATAGTAGAAGCCCTCTCTAAAGTCAAAGATCCTGTCACAGGACAGGATATCATTACAATGAACATGCTTTGTAACTTTACCGTAGAAGGGAATAATGTAAACTTCACCTTGGAACTGCCAAGAATGGATTATCCTTCCAAGTCGGAACTGAACTTTGCTTGTATTGCTGCAGTTCAGGGATTATATCCAGAAGCAGTGGTTAATGTACACACAGGGACGGCTGGTGCTGCTGCAAAGCCTAAAGCACCAACTGGGAAAGCTGCTCCACCAAAACCTAAAGGGTCGGTTCCACATATTAAGAACATCATTGCTGTGGCTTCTGGAAAGGGAGGTGTTGGAAAATCCACAGTAGCTTCTAATTTGGCTTTGGGCCTTAAGGCCACGGGAGCTAGAGTAGGTTTGATGGATGCTGATTTATATGGCCCATCTATTCCAACTATGTTTGGATTACAAGGACAGAGGCCTAAAGTGCAGGAAGTATATGGACAAGCACGATTGGTTCCTTTGATGGCTCATGGTATTTCTCTGATGTCTATCGGTTTTATTATTGAACCGGAGCAAGCCGTTGTGTTGCGTGGACCAAGGTTAGGTGCCATTATCAAACAGTTTTTCAACGAATGTATCTGGCCTGAGCTCGATTACCTCATTATTGATCTTCCTCCAGGGACTGGGGACATTCAACTTACTTTGGTCCAAACGGTTCCCGTTACTGGTGCTGTTATAGTGACAACACCTCAAGATGTAGCTGTGGCAGATGCAGTTAAAGCAATGAGTATGTTTATGTTACCTAATATCAATGTACCGATCCTGGGAGTAGTTGAAAATATGAGTTGGTTTACGCCTGAAGAGTTACCTGATAATAAGTATTACATTTTTGGACAAGGAGGCGGTGATAAATTGGCTGCAATGGCTAAAGCTCCATTGTTGGGGCAAGTGCCTTTAATTCAGTCCGTTAGAGAGGGGGCGGATGAAGGAAAACCAGTAATGTTGAACCCTGAAGCAGAAAATGCAAAGGCGTTTATGGAAGTGGCAAAAGCTACGGTAGCTAGTGTTGAAAAACGGAATCGAGATAAGGGGCCGACGGAGAAGGTGGAAATGATAAACTGATGATTCCTGTTTATAATTTACGTATCTTCGTCTTAAGTTTTAGATAAAATCAGATCAATTATGTCTGTAGAAGAAAAAGAACAATTAATCCAGAAAGTAGAAAGAGCATTAGATGATGTACGTCCTCATCTCCAAGTGGATGGCGGAAATGTGGAGTTGGTTGAAATCACGGAGGATATGGACGTG
>CAZDTI010000380.1:0-1845 GCA_964508085.1 uncultured Saprospiraceae bacterium
AGCCATTCGGATAGTTTACGATACAGACAACAAGGATACTATTCTTGGTTTCCACTTGATGGGCATTCGATACAGACATGAAGTTTGTGAAAAATGGCTTAACGATAAAACCCCCGTAAGTGAAGTGTTAGAAAATTTAGGCTTAGCTAATTTTGATCCTGAGTTTTTTGAAACCTATGAAGCGGAGTTAGTAAATAAGTACAATCAACAGTCCGGTAAAAACCTAAGCTTGAAAAAAGAAAGTAGTTGGAATGCGGTCTTTGGATTTTTGAAGGGGTGATTTCAATTTCAAATGTCCTATAACGTGTTTTTCAACTTCAAGCGCAACTTCAACTTCAACCTCAATTTCCTTCTATCGTGAAAAACGCAAATTCAATTTTTCAATAATTGTCAAAAAACAAAAACTCAAAACATACACTTTCACGATACGAGTGCCACGAATTCAGCGATTTGAAGTTGCGGTTGAGGTTGCACTTGAAGTTGAATACGTATTCTACCATAAATAACAAAGTCAACTTAGAATTATGCCTCCATTTGAAAAAATATATGATTACGAAGATCGGCTTGTGAGGTTTGCTGGGGAAAGTGCTCTTTTTTCTGAAGAACTTCCCGAAACCTACACTTCGATCTATTATCGGAATCAATTAATCAGATCATCTGGAAGTCCCGTTCTAAACTATGGTGAAGCACAGGCTACTGTTACTAATAAGGACTTTATACACAAAATGAGCATTGTTGTAAAAGAACTAAAAGAATCAAGAGCTTGCTTAAAGGTTTTAGCCTATCTAAAAATTGGTCAAAATGAACGACGAGAAGCTTTACTCAAAGAATGCGAAGAGCTTATTGCTATTGGATTTTCAATGATAACAAAAAAACAAAATTTCAAAAAATGAACTTTCACAATACAAGTACCACGAACTGAGTGATTTGAAGTTGCGGTTGAGGTTGCGCTTGAAATTGAAAGATTCAATACTAACAAAATAAAAACACCTAACATATGTCAAATACAGATCACTCCATGTCTCTGGCGAACCCACGCCCTCCCTTTTTAAATACAATGCAAAAAATAGGTACTGCTATTGGTAGCATTGGCTTACTAATTTTATTTGTTGCCGCCTTTGGAGCTTCCTTACCCAACACAGGAATGTGGCTTACCACATCACTTGTAACAATGTCAGTCGGTATCTGTCTCTACGCTTGGGCTTCTTACAACAATACGCTTCCGGGTATAAAAAACAACGGGGCCTGGTTTAGTGGAATGGCTTCGAGAGGCGTATTGGGATGGACAGCTGGAATCATCATTACCGGGTTTTATGTTTTACTATATTGGTATCCGCATCTCTTGGGTTTGAACGAAGCGGGAAATACCGGCCTGGTCGGTTTATTCGATCCGCTATCTTATGCACTTAAAGGGCAGCCTGCAAGCGAGTGGTTTGTTTATGGTACCTTGTATACGGTAGCAATCCTGATGTTTGGGTATAAATTCATTATGAAATACCGTCATAATAAATATCAAATACTCAGAACCATCTCGGTTATGTTTTTTCAATTGGGGTTTGCTTTTCTACTTCCTGAATTCATGGCCGCAATGAAGTTACCTTATAACAACTTCGCCAACATGTGGCCGCTGAATTATTACTTCTTTTTCGATTGGAATATCAATCAATTTTTAGAAGCGGGTGGCATTGGTTTATTCATGATCTTCTGGGGAATTATGATGGTACTCGTCATCTCTCCTGTACTCACCTATTTCTATGGAAAACGTTGGTATTGTAGTTGGGTTTGTGGTTGTGGAGGTTTGGCAGAAACTGCGGGGGACCCATTTCGTCATTTGTCTGATAAGTC
>CAZDTI010000380.1:1945-5867 GCA_964508085.1 uncultured Saprospiraceae bacterium
TATGGATTCTTAATTGGTGCTGCCTTCTCCGGTGTTGTTGGAGTTGGATTTTATCCGCTAATGGGAAGCCGTGTATGGTGCCGATTCGGCTGTCCAATGGCAGCCTTACTTGGTTTACAACAGCGCTTTTTCAGCCGTTTCCGAATTACGACTAATGGCGGACAATGTATCTCTTGTGGTAATTGTTCCACCTATTGTGAAATGGGAATCGATGTAAGAGCTTACGCTCAAAAAGGGCAAAACATCGTTAGAGCATCTTGTGTAGGTTGTGGCATTTGTGCTGCAGTTTGTCCTAGAGGAGTATTGAAGCTAGAGAATGGATCAGCGGATATTAGCGAACGAACTACGGAATTAAAAGGAATTCATATTCAGGATGGGAAGGTTAGATTAGTTGGTTAATTAATTTCTATCTTAATTCTTCCTCATACCAAAAAGCCCCAGACGATTTCTAAGAATCTGTCTGGGGCTTTTTAATTGTGCTTTAGCAACCGTTATTATTTTCAACTAAAATCAATCTCCGTATTATCGCCAATATTCAAACTCTGGCGTCCACCTTTAATCGCCGCATCAGAACCAACGAGTGATTGTTGTAGTACAATATCTTCTATCGTTGCATAATTTCCAATAATGGATTCTTTAACAATAGAATAATTGATGATGGTATTTTCTCCGATGGTTACATGAGGCCCAACGATCGAGTTGGATATTTTGCAACCTTTTCCAATACTCACCGGGTGAACAATGATGGAACTTTCATAATGTGGTAAGTCAGAAGAAGCAAAACCTTCTTTATCCAAAAGCATCGCATTGGTCTTTAGCAACACTTCTTTTTTGGCGCAGTCAAACCATTTATTAACGTGGATTGGAGTAAACTTTACTCCCTTCGTTATCATATGCATGAGGGCATCCGTAAGCTGATATTCTCCGTGCGTTACAATTTTGTTTTCGATATTGTATTCCACTGCTCTTAATAAAGCGGGGACTTCTTTTATTTTATAGAGACCAACCATCGCCAAGTCAGATTTAGGAATGCTTGGCTTCTCCACCATCCGTTTAACCAATCCATCTTGAGACAATTCTACTACTCCAAAAGACCAAGGCTCCGACACCTTTTTAACGCCAACAGAGGACAAAGGCTCATCAACAAATTTTTGAAAATCAACATCCAAAATAGCATCGCCAAAAACGATAAAGGCCTCTTCTACTCCCTTCAAAGCTTCCTTAGCTGTCAATATCGCGTGAGCAGAACCTTCTCGCACTTTCTGCTTGACAAATTCTTTTTTTAAGTTTGGGTATTCTTTTTCTATAAAATTCTGAATCTTCTCTCCTAAGTAGCCAATAACAAAGACAAAGTCTTCTACACCTACCGAAATGAGTTGGTCTATAGTAAATGAAATGATGGGTTTTCCTGCAACCGGGATTAGTGGCTTAGGCTGAGTATAGGTGTGGGGACGGAGCCGAACGCCTGCACCTGCAACGGGAATAATGGCTTTTATAGACATGGTTTTTTAACGTGAGTTGCAAGGTAAGGAATAATTGAGGAAGTTAGGGGACTGTGTTATTTTTTTATTGTCATCACTCACTATAAGTCAGCATAACTAAAAGTAACTTATATCTTATTTTCACTATGTGGGAGGTAGCTTAAAACTCCTCCCATAGACCAAATAATCAATATTTCATCAAACGTTCCAGCCAATAATTCTGTTCCGTTTTCACTAATACAGTGTAAACCCCACTAGGGTATGAAGACAAATTAAGCTCCGTCTCTTTTTCAAATTTCTTTCGTAAAATTGTTTTACCTGTGATGTCTTTCAATTGTACTTCTGCCTTCACTATATAAGGCAGTAAAACCTGTACATTTCCATTCGTTGGATTAGGAAACAACTGTGGCCTCATTGTTATAACCTCCTTATTCCCTACCATTAAATCAGCACCATCACAATCTTCATCAATACCATTATTAGGGATTTCTTCGGCATCCATATTAATAGCAGCATTCGTATCATCGCAATCTTCCCAAAGCAGGAAAGTATCCTCATCTGCATCAAAAGTAGAAACCAGCATATTCCCGGTAGTATTGGTAACGACCGCCGGATTAAGGTCAAAATATATGCTAGCAGTATTCTCGATTAAGGTCGCCTCGTCTAAGCCATCTTTTGTCCTGATTCTATACATAACATAGCCTTGACTTTCGTCAAAATTGGTGGTACTATCTGGCAGAAAAATATCAGTGAAGGAGAAGGTAAGGAACTGATCGTCCAAAAGTGTAGTGGTTAACACCTCTCCATGAGAACTACTGATCACCTCAAAGGTTCCCGGATCAAGATTGTTGTCGAGTGTATCCCGAATGACGACATCATAGGCTTCTGCATTTCCCGTGTTTTGAAAACGAACGGTATAAATCAAATCTTCCTCAAAAAGCGCATATCCATTTGGATAGGAGGGATTGACGAGTTTATCGTTAGGATCGTAGGAACATTGAACAACTTCCTCGTAGTTAAACTTCTGAGAAACCGAAGATCCACTAGTATCGCTATAGTCAATAAAAGCTGTGAAAGATACAGCATCTCCAACTGGAAAATCAGGAGGGCCGGGAATGGTCAATTCTATTTGTTTTGTCAACGAAATAGAGGGGGAAAGATTTTCATAAAACCATCCATACTGGTTAGGCGCTACTATCGTATCTGGTATATCTATGTAACTTACATTTGTAATGTTAGAATCTACTTTAAGCCAGAGTATTCCATCTGTAAAAGTAGTTCCGGTATTTTTAACAATGGCATCAAAAACGACGGTTTCATTGCACCTTACCACTTCTGAAGTTAGGAAGGCATTATTTTCTAAAAAGAGAACGGAAGGTTTGATCCCAAATGGAACAATCGTGTCATTGCTATTGCTATTTACAACAACGGTGTAGCTTTCAGTGTCTGTGGTCAAAAGCCAATTTGGATTATCGGCTTCATTGAAATTAAGGGTATACTCTCCATAGTCAAGGTAAACCTCTCCTCCGTTTATTTGATTAGAAAACAAGGTGTTTCCGGTTGGCGAAAGCGCAATGGAAATGCCACTAACAAAGGATTCATCAGTGTCAAAAATCATATTTTCATTCTCGTCATAGTATACCGGAAACTGAATTCGGGCCGCTTGATTGCAAGCAAATAAAACTTCATCCACGTTAGCACAACCTATGGCATTATCTTCAATTGAAGCATCACCTCCTGCTGCCAAGAAATCACAAACAAAGCTTCCGGAACAAACAGATAGTAAGTCATTGTCTTCAATTATCAATTCGGAAATAGTGGTATGATCTAGATTATTTAATGCTGATATATCTGTTAGAGTCGTATTGCTCTCAATTGATAAAAGGCCATTAATTTGACTCAAATTTTCAAGTCCGGACAAACTCGTAAGTACATCAGTATCTTCAATCAATGCTCTACCTTCGATAGAGACAAGGTTGGATAATGCACTAATATCAGACAAGGATTCCAACCCATCAAAATCCAACTCTCCACCTATAGTACTCACATTGTCTAAGCCCGACAAGCTTGACAGCAACGGCAGGTCCTCTAAGTCAAACTTACCCCCTATGCTGGTTAGCGAAGTCAGGCCACTAATATCTATCATTCGCCAGTTCTCTTCAAGATAAAGACTACCATCCAAGGTCGTCAGATTTCCTAATCCCATAACATTGATTAACGAATCGTTTCCGCCAACGTCTAAATCTCCTCTTATAACAGCCAATTGTTGCACTCCTTCCAGATTTTTTATTCTAAGATTATTAGCAAGGTTAAAGCAACCGTGAATTTCTTGGAGATTGTCGAGACCGATCAAGTTAATAAGTCCATCTCAAAAACTAATAGAGAAGTCACCTCCTACTCTTATTAAGTTTTCGAATCCATTAAGATTTAGTAGCTCTGAA
>CAZDTI010000380.1:5967-8458 GCA_964508085.1 uncultured Saprospiraceae bacterium
ATTTTCATTCTGATCCCAAAAAACAGGGTGATGAATTTTTGGTTTACCACTACAAACCTCAATGATCTCCTCTACAGAATTACATCCCGCTGCATTACCATAAATTGACCACGTTCCTCCTTGGTTCAAAAATTCACAAATAATACTGTTTTCCCCACAGGTTTTCAAAATCCTATTGCTATAAATCTGCAGGATCGTAATGCCAGTATAATCCAGACTTTCGAGCCCATTAATATCTACAAGGCCTTGATTATTTATCAACCTAAGAGGACCATTAATAAGCATTAGACTTTCTAATCCATCTAAGTTCTTAATCAAACTACAATTAAACAAGTGAAATTGGTCACCGATGGTTTCTAAACCAGTAAAACCTTCAAGACTAACCAACTCATCATTCCGCGTGAGTTCTAAACGCCCAGAAACATTAGTAATATTTTCCAGACCATTTAAGGTAGACAAGTTAATACAATCCGTAATGATTAAATCACCACCAATATTCGTTAGAGCGCTTAGTCCATTTAGATTAGTAATCTCAGGGCTTTCAATGGTCACGTTGCCTTGGATATTAATACATCCTGGATAATCGGATGCAAAATTATCAATGCTTGCTTGGTCACCAAAAGTGATTCCATTTGGAAGACAGTCTTGGCCATGTATATTTATTGTTATACAAAACAAAAGGAGGAAGGAAAGTACTTTTTCCATGATAGCTACTAGTTTTATAACTTCTTAAAAAATTGTCCCAGCATAAATTAAGGGACTCAGCTTAAATGACTGTCCGATTTGAGTGGGAACCATCCAGTCGACATTTATTTATTCCTCATCCCTAACGAGGCAAGGAATTATTGATTTATATTTTTATTGTTACCAAGATAAGCTTTCTACAATACATAAACAGAAATAAAACAAAAAAAGCCCCACCCAATCGGATGAAGCTTTTTTAATTTTAAATTTCTAATTTTCAATTACCCTACCCTTCCAATGCCGCTGCACCACCAACAATCTCCGAAAGTTCTTTCGTAATTGCCTCTTGACGCGCTTTGTTGTAAGTAATCTTCAAGTCTTTCAACATATCTGCCGCGTTATCCGTCGCCTTATCCATCGCAGTCATACGTGCACCATGTTCTGAAGCATTGGTATCCAGTAAAAACTTCTGGAAAGTCGTCTTCAAAATACTGGGTACCAACTGATCCAACAAGGTCTTCTCATTTGGCTCGAAAATATAATCCGCACGAGATTTGCTAGCAGAAGAATCTTCTGTAGTAGCAGGGTCTAATGTGCGAACAGGTAGAAAGCGTTCTGTTTCTGCAAATTGCATCGCCGCATTCTTGAAACGACCATAAGAAACATGCACCGAGTCATAGTTACCTTCGGCAAATTCGTCCATGATCATTTGAGAAACGGTCGCTACATTATCGAAACTTAAATCACTGAACAACTCTGCGTGCTCTGTGATTTTCGTACAATTCATATAGCGCTTCTTGAAATAGTCGTTTCCTTTCTTTCCAATCGTTAGGATCGTCAAGTTACCACTGTCTTTCAAACCGGCATATCGACCTTCAATAGTAGCTACTGCTGACTTGATGATATTGGAATTGAAAGCACCACATAATCCTCTGTTGGAAGTGACAACAACAACCAGGGCTTTCTTTACGATACGTTCTGTTCCAAAAGCATTATTACCACCTCCTTCCATGTTCGAAAGGATGTTGGTCAACATATTGTTAAGTCGATCTGCGTAAGGTCGCAAATCAGTTATCGCATTCTGTGCTCTACGCAACTTCGCAGCCGAAACCATCTTCATGGCCTTGGTGATCTGCTGCGTCGACTTTACCGACTTGATCCGCTCTCTTACTTCCTTTAGGTTCGCTCCCATTTTTTTAACTATTAACTGTTAATTAAAAACTATTGGCACTAAATGATTTTTTGATCATGCAGAGACTGCCTAGCTAACGTATTTTCGCGTCTCGCTCTGCGGCCTCTGCGCTCTCTGCGTGAGTATTCACACTTAATTGGTGCGATGTACACACCTAACTCTGGTTATGAATATTGTCCAGATAACTCAGCAGCTAGTTTAGTTACTGCTCCTGTTGCCTCATCTGTCAATTTTCCAGCACGGAATGTATCCAATACTTCTGGGAATTTATTCTCCAAAGTAGTCAAGAAGTTCTCCTGGAAGTCTTGTACTTTATCCAATGGAATCTTACTCAACAATCCTTTAGAACCAAGGTAAATAATCGCCACCTGCTTTTCAACAGACATTGGAGAGTACTGCGCCTGCTTCAAGATTTCTACGTTACGTTGTCCTTTTGCAAGGATCGCAGTAGTTGCAGCATCAAGGTCAGATCCGAATTTTGCGAAAGCTTCTAACTCACGGAACTGTGCCTGATCCAGTTTCAAAGTACCAGATACTTTCTTCATCGCTTTAATCTGTGCGTTACCACCAACACGAGATACCGAAATACCTACGTTAATGGCTGGACGGATACCA
>CAZDTI010000381.1:0-8420 GCA_964508085.1 uncultured Saprospiraceae bacterium
TAACAGATTCTCTCCAAATTATTTCAACAAATGGTTCCCAAATATTACCTTTGGAATCTTGGAAATTAACCCTTCCAATTTTGATGCTCCTCACACGAAACACAGAGCAAACAAACATACTAGATTCACTATACCTACATGGCTACCAAAATTATTTCTTACAACGTCAACGGTATTCGTGCCGCTGAAAGGAAAGGGCTGACCGACTGGATCAACGCTAACGACTTTGATGTCATTTGCTTACAAGAAGTGAAGGCCACTAAAGATGTTGCTCCTATCGAGGCTTTCGAAGAAATTGGATTTCCACATTGCCACTGGCATGACGCGGAAAAAAAAGGTTATAGTGGCGTCGCTGTTTTTTCTAAGAAAGCGCCTGACAATGTTGTGATTGGTTGTGGTATTGAAAAGTACGACAGAGAAGGTAGAATTATCCGTGTGGACTTTGGAGATTTGTCTATTCTCAACTGCTACTTTCCTTCTGGAACAAGCGGTGAAGTAAGACAGGATTTTAAATTTGATTTTCTGGAGGACTTCTTCAACTGGATCAAGAAACTGAAAAAGAAGCGAAAGAAACTAATCATCGTTGGTGATTACAACATTGCGCACACGGAAAACGACATTCACAATCCTAAAAGCAATAAAAAAACTTCTGGTTTTTTACCGGAGGAAAGAGAATGGTTGACTAAGTGGTTTGAAAGTGGATTTACAGATGCTTTCCGTCATGTCAATCCGGAGATGACGCAATACAGTTGGTGGTCTTACCGTGCTGGTGCCCGAGGAAATAACAAGGGTTGGCGCATTGATTATCAATCTGTATCTGACAACATGAAGGATAAAATCGTGGATGCTTACCAAATCAATGATGCGGTGCATTCAGACCATTGTCCGGTGTTTTTAGAAATAGACATATAAAACAACAATGCTTTTGACTACTAGCTTTCGCAATTAGTTTTTTCTCACCGCCTCCTAGCGTTCATTAAAAGCCTTTGCGAAAATAGTCACTTGATAAAATACAACACACAAGAAACTTAGAGAAAATTCCATTAAGATTGCCCTAATTTACCCTCATGTGGGTGTTTTCTTCTGGAGAATAACAACAAACATACAATCAAAAGAAACAATTTTGAGTCTAGAGAATTTCGACAAAAAAAACCTTAAAAAACTTATTAAAGAAGTATTGCAAGAAGAGCCCTCCTTATTAAAATCATTGATTAATGAAGTGCTCATTGAAAATGACTTGATCCCGCTTCCTGATTCGGAGCCGAGGACTAAGCGTTTTGAGATGAACTTGGAAGACGACTTGGATAGTTTTGGAGATGTGTTCAAGGCGATCGCCTAAGAAGGGAGGATTTCGTCTGCTTTTACAGTTACTTCTGTTTTCGGGAAAATGATGTTATCGTTTTTCCCTATTAGTTCTCTTAGCTTATACTTATCTGCTTTGGGTGATTTATATACTTCTATTTGATTTTCTATCAAATTAACAATCCAGTATTCTTTGATTCCTGCCTTTGCATAAAGTTCTAACTTCACGGTTCTATCCTTTTCCAACGTACTATCTGATACCTCTATAATTAAATAGACATCTTTAGGGCCTGGGTGACGTTTTGCGTAAAAGTCTTTTGACAATTTTAAAAGAGCTATATCTGGCTCTGGCTCAGAATGTTGATTCAGTCTAATTGGATCTTGAACACTGATGATCATTTGGTCTGCAACCAGACGATACAATAGAGCTGTGATCTTTTTTACAACGCTGGTATGTTTACTTTTAAACGGGCTCATCTTAATTATTTCTCCATTGATTAATTCAACACGATCATCAGGCGTCAGAATACCAACTTCTCCCATCTTTTGGTATTCGTCAACAGTCAACAATCTCCTTTGCAAATTAAGAGTCATATAAAATGGATTATTTTATGATAAAGATCAAGCTATTATACACTTTTTGCCGACGCGCTCCTCAACCCCTAAAAAGGAACTTCCACCTGTTAAAAGCATATCGGTGAAAAAAGAGGCTTGTTTTGAAAAATGTATAGTAGTTTAGATAAAGATACTTAATAAAAATTAGAAGTTCAATCTCGATATAAACATCTTCTATGTAAGAGGTATTCTGGCTAAAAATATAACTTCCTCATTTCCCCTTCAAAAATCCCTGATGCATCCCCACCAAATCTTGTTCAAAAATTTCTTCTAACATATCATACAGCTCCGGATGTTTCTTCTTCAACAGCAACGGACGTTCAAAAAAGTATTCACTCAATACCGCAAAGAACTCCTCCCTTCCTGTAGCAGCATAAGGATTAATATCGCTTTTCCTTTTTACAATTTCTTCTAGCTTTCGTTCTATCATATCCAACCAAGGAATAACATATTGCCTTTCCAACAACACACTGGGAATACCATCTACCTCACCATCCATCTTATCTATCAGATGCACAAATTCATGTATCGCTGTATTCTTTTTGTCCGTTTCATTTTTAAAACCTTTCCGAAGCGCATTTTTGGAAAGGATCATTTTATCTTCCATATATCCTGTACCGACCATACCGAGGATTTGACGATTACCTCCCTTTGTTTCAAAGTCCAAATTAAACGTATCAGGATAAATGAGTACTTCTTCGAGGTTTTTATATTTCCATTCGGGGAAAGCGAATATGGGTATGACGGCACTTGCCGCGACTAAGACTTTATCTAAATCCGTAACAATAGTTTCAACTCCTATAATTTTGCAGTTGGTGGTAAACTCTAAGACTTTGTAATGAAACAAGTCTCGCTCTTTGCTATTAAGCTTACGATAAAATGGGACTTCTTTTTTGAGTATGGCTTTCCATTTCGAAGGCAGATTACCCATAGGTTTCTTCCAACTTCTTGCAAACATTTTATTAATGGCAAAAAAGAAAAGAAGCGATAATAAAAGGACTATTCCGATTTTGAGGTAGAGCATATGTTACTTTTTCTTTAAGCCAACAATAATCACACGTTGATCTTTTTTCTCTTGTGCAATATAGCCTTTGGTTTTCTGTATGTCGTTTTCGATCATGGCTACGATACGGCTAACTTTATCCATAAGATTTAGAATGAGATTGGCAGAATGCTCTATTTTATTTTTAACCACCCAATCGGTAATAAGACTGTCTACGAAAAGATCAATAAATTTCTTCACTTCTTCTATTTGATGTCTATAGTCATGGCCGTAATGATCGGAAAGATCGAATAATTCGTTTTCAAACTGTTGAAGGTTTCTCTTCGTGTCCATTATTCTCTTCTTAATTCTTCCACCCTCCCTCTGTCTTCGATGAATAGCACTTACCGCGTAGCCTCTTCCCCATTCTTTTATTCGCTCAAAAGAAACGATAATAGACTCCAATACTTTTATCACTTTTTTACCTGCTCTCACTCCTTGACGTAATTCAGAAATCCTAGATAAGTGCCTTGCAATACGTTGCTCAAAAATAATAATTTGGTCAGCAGATTCTGACTGCTTTGCTCTTAGTATTCTTTTTTGCTTTTCAAGTAAGCGATCAAATTCTTTTTCCACATTAAACTTGCCACTATAACTATGCAACAAAGCTTCCTTCTCTTTTTTCATTTCTAGAATACAAGCTTCAATTGATTGTTTTTTCAAATAGGCTTGCAGGTATTCCTGTCGCTCTCGCTCTAATTCCTGTTCTTTAGTTCCTAGAATCGTTTTAAAAATAGTATATAAGTTTTTCTTTTCTAGATTGACAACATCCATTTCCTCCTTTTGCAAAATGAGTTCAGCCGCAGCTAAAGACTCTTCTTCCATGATAAGTAGACGGTCAATATTCTTTAGATGAATTTCGATTTTTTCCTTTGCGATTAATTGTTCATATAAGGAACGGAGCTCTTTTTCAGTATTGGGCATTTGAATGCTATTTTGGAATGTCTATAGAAGTATCTCTTCAATTTTTGCTTTTATAAAGGTAGCAAAAAACAAGCCTTGTCCGTAATTAAAAATCCCAACCGACAAAAGTCAATTGGGATTTTTAAACAACATCAAGACGAGTATTTTACATCTTCATAATTTCCTCCAACATCTCACTAGTCGCTGAAGTATCTTCACCGGCAGCTTTACCAAGTACAATTGCTTTTTTAGCCGTCTTTATTGCTTTTCTCTTTTTTCCCAACTTCTTATACAAAGCTGCTTTTGTATCATGGTTGAAATAATTAGGCTCCAGCTTAATAGATTTCTTTGCCCACTTCAAAGCTTTTTTCAACTGTTTTTTATTTTCTACTACTCGATAGAAAGTCCAAGCCGCCTCGTTTAATTCATCCCAATCTTTACCAGGATATTTTTTGAAATAATTTACTGCTGATTTTGCATAATTCTCTCGATCTCCCGCCTGACGATAAAAAGCCATTCGGAACTGACTCGACAATTGATCAGCTTTCTCAGGATATACTTTTTTGTACAAAGCATCAATTTGTTCCAAGCTAGAAGATCCTGCATTGTCTTGAATCGAATTGTAAATCAAGGCCTGTATCCTTTGCATTACTGCCTGCTCACCATAACGTTCATAAAATGCAGGCTTATTGTTGACTATATAATCAAACAATTTAGAATCTGTATCCGTCACGAAACCAAAAACCATATCCATATTGTCTTCCGTGTTCCAATCTGATTGTGTCGCCAAGTACTCTTCGGCCAAGCCCCCATGAGAACCATCCATGACTTCAAATTTCGCCATAGCGTATTTTTTCAAAAATTCTGGATTACGGTCCCCTCCTCTATATTGATCATCTAGAGCAGATAAGCGCTTAGATGGATCATTTGCTTTCGCACCCAAATCTAAGAATTGCTCCGCCGTATGAAAGCCTGCTGAACGGTGTACGACTTTCCCGTCTGGCGTAAAGAAAAGCAAGGTTGGGTAAACCGCAACATTGTATCTCTCTGCCAAATCAACGCCTTCTCCTTTTTCCATATCCATTTTCACATTCACAAAATGTGCATTGTAATAATCTGCCACCGGCTGCTGTGGAAAAATATCTCGGGTCATTTTCTTACAAGGACCACACCAGGTGGTATAAGCATCCATGAAGATCAGTTTGTTTTCCTTAGTCGCTTGCTCCAGAGCCGCTTTCCAACTGCCTTTATGAAATTGCATTCCTTCCTGTCCTGCCTGAGCAAACACGGAAAAATTCAATAACAAACAGACTACAAGTACAAGTGCATTTTTCATTTTATTGTTTATTTTACTTTTTCAATATATCAGAAGCTATTATTTAGCATTTATTACACTGACTAGGATGCTAACTATTTTCAATGATTTTAATTAGTTTTTTCGCGGCTTGTTCCTCTCTTGATCTTTCTTTCGCCATTTCTAAACATTTGTTTGCCGCAGCTAATGCTTCTTTCTTCTTTCCATTTTTATTCAACAACTGGGCGTAGGTTCTATAGTATTTATAATTTGCGTCCTTCTTTACCGCTTTTTTTGCATAGCCTTCTGCAACCGAAGTCACTTTCTTATCTTTTGGAAAGTCAGCTAACATATTAGCTGCTAAATCATGCAATCGAACTGCATCTTTTTTGATTTCTTTTTTGGCACAACCTTCACAAGCGTCCAAGTATTTTTTAGGCTCATTCATGGCGCGATAGTATTTCATATCCGCATCATATGCAAAGGATTTTGCCAAACTAGAATGATTATCTTTCATCTTTTGCTTCGCTTCTTTCAACAAGTCTTCACTAGTATACTCTATAGCAGTCGCTAAAGTTGCCCGACAAGCTTTTTCTATTTTATTTTCTATCGCTTCTTTCCCTTCAATTTTCTCAATTGCGCTACGGTTCTTAATCATCAGATCAAAAATTCTAGAATCCGCTTGAGTAGTCGCAACAAAAATGAATTTCAAGTTTTGCTCTGTTGTCAAATCCTTTTGTGATCGAATGTAATCATTGGCAATTTTCAAACTCGGCTTCCCTGCTTTATTCAATGCTCTCACATAGTTATAAACTAACTCCGGATCACGATCTCCGTCTTCATATGCTTTTACAAAATCCACACTGCGATCCACCTTGCCTCCTGCTGTTATTGCCAGTTGAATAAAATCATCCTTTTGACGACCTCCTTTAACATTCAATATCGCTTCTCCTTTTTCATCTATAAAATAAAAAGTGGGATAAGCAGACACAGGATATTTACGTTGGAATTTCAAGCCTTCTTCTGTCTCCATATCCAACTTGATATTGATACAATTGGCATTATACACCTCTCCTACTTCCGGCAAAGGAAAAATATTTTTCGCCATCCGCTTACAGGGACCACACCAAGTAGTGTAGGCATCTACAAAAATAATCTTCTCTTGTTTCTTTGCTTCTTCCAGTGCTTCCTCCCAACTCCCATGGAAAAATTCAATCCCTTGCGCTTGTAGTGAAACTGCACATAAAACAGCAAGTATTGCGGTGAGTAATAAAGATCTCATAATTTATTATTTTGGATAGGTTAAGTACTTATTTTAATGGATAGAAATTAACAAGACCTACTCGACAACTACAACTCTAAAGTCGGCCTCTCTAATGATTTGATGTCCTTTTTCCGGGTCTTTATTTACAAGTACCACTTCGAAGTATTTATCATGTTCTCCTAGTTCCTCTTCTTCCCCGCTATTATAAATCGCTTTGATTTCTCCGCTTTCTCCAGGTTTGAAAGTCTTTGTTTCTGGCCATTCTATTTCTGTGCATTCACAGCCTACTGTCACGAAATCTATTTTAATGTCCTCTTTCCCGGTATTGGTAAATTTAAATATGTGTGTTTTCACCTCTCCTTTTTTCACTGTCCCAAAATCATGAAGTGGCGTTTCAAAAGTTATATAAGGATCAACGGCAGCCTTAGCTGTTTGCGCCGTAATAACATTGCTGCTAAAAATAAGCATCGCACAAAAAAGAAAAGTAAGACCTTTAGATAAATTATAAGTGTTCATTGATTAAGTAATTTTTATTTAAAAATGTTTTTAAGCTTCGTATTTGATAGCCCAAGAGCTACTATATACGAAATTCCACCAAAAACAAACGTAAGCAAACCAACCCTTCCCGCTTTTCCCTTTCCTTTTAACAATTCGCTAACAAGTTTATTGCTTATTTTGGTCCTTAAAACGCTTGATCAACTCTTCTGGTGAAACATCTACCACCGCTAAAAGTTGCTCTACTTCCTTTGTTCGCGCATGGTTTGGGTATTTTGTCAAAAACTCCTGGTAGCATTTTCTAGCAAAATTCGTATTTCCTAGGTTTTCTTCGTAGGTGAACCCCTTGAGGAATAAAGCTACTGGCGCTTTTTCATGCATTGGATAATCCGACTCCACTCTTGTAAAAATGTTGATCGCATCTTCATAACGACCTAGAGATCGTGCCACCTCTCCTGCAGTAAATAAATATGCGCCTCCAATCGGGTCTTCCGGATAGGCTATCGAAAATTGCTGGCTCTTTTCCACCATTTCTGTAGCTTTCTCCCGATCTAGTTTCTTTCCACGTTGTGAGGCAAAAAAAGACTTTAAGGCTTCGATTTCGGACTTAAAGGTTTCCGCATCCACAACTGGTGGTACTCCTTGTGCTAGTCCATCTTTCGCTGTCCGCTCCTCTACCTTTGGCTCTCCTCCACACGCTGTTAATAATAATGCGAAGGCAAAAAACATGATTCCTTTCATTTTGTACTCTATTGACTTGATTTTTTAATTAAACTTTATCACAAAAGTACATAATTCATAGACGCATACGAATTGGGAGATAATGCATATTTACTAATTCCGATAGCATAAAAATTTAATATCATGAGCTTCCAATCAATAATACATTAAAAAACTATGCCATAAGACTTATTTAATTCTTTCAAAATTTAATACGCTGAAAAGGTGACATTTTGAAATACGAATCTAAGCTGTTCATGGACTTTTCTGTAACATATAACATACTTAAACACCTTGCTCAGCATATCACTTTCAGACAAAAGTAAAGACGCACATCATAAAGCCTTTTAGACGACAATTCTATCCATATTTATCTGAATACTATCCAACGTTATTCAAAAACGATGGTGAAGTAAAGAATAATTAAGTTCAAAAGGTTTTAAACATGTATTTTGGCACTAGTATTATTGGGCTCGTACGCTTTAGAAAAAATAGTTGGCAACACTAACATTATTTCAATGACACTTCTTATGAAAAATCGTAAAGTCATCTTATTGCAGTAGATAATGTATACTGCTGGGTTTATGACGACTGGAACAGTGACATAGCGAGTTATATCAAGATTTTTTTGAGAAAGATAGCTCAAATGGTTTCCACTAAAATCAAACAGTTATTAATTCTGAGTCCCTTAGACCTGCATTAAACCTCTCTCTCATTTCGTTGTCAAAGGAGCAACTTTCACAAACTCAAGTCATGAAACAACAAGTTCATCTTACACATCTATA
>CAZDTI010000382.1:0-8420 GCA_964508085.1 uncultured Saprospiraceae bacterium
ATGAAATTCAAAAAGTGCTCAAAGAGCATGAGCAGTCTTCGCAGCAACAAAAACCTGCTACTGCAAATGTACAGTCAGATGCGATGATGAATGCAGTTGCTCAAAGAATTGAGCAAGAGATGGCTAAAGATGGGTACAGTTTATCAGACCATACCATCCTGCCTGTTAATGAATTTAATCAGGGATACAATACGATTTTCTTTCCAGGGAATCACTACCAAGTTTGTCTTTCAGATGATTTAATTCAGAAAGCAAATATTCAAATGAGTGCTAAGGCTGAATATGACCAAGCTGAAGTTAATGCCATTTTCAGAGAATTTAAAGTAGGCAAATCGCCAGAGGATTTAAAGATGAAAAAAGGAGCGAGTATCATTTTTCAAGAACTCAATTTGACAGATGTGGTTATTCCTGTTGATTATGATTTTGAATTTAAGATGGAAGAAAAGGATATTCAATCGGACTCGAAAGTAAACTTGATGGTTTTTTATAAAAGTGCTAGTAATACATCTAATAGCAGCAGTCAAAATAAAGAAGAAGATTATACTCATCAACAATTTAAAGCACTACAGAAACGGGCGGCCGCACATAAAATAGCAGAAGCGAATAAACCTAAATTAAAAGACCAGAAAACAACACTTGACACCATTAAGTTCAAAGCAGCAGAGCAAGGATTTAGTGTTGCGAGTATTCAAGAAATAAAAACAACAGCAAAAATAGAAGTACCACTTCAAGGTGGAAACACTTATTTAATTGGAATGCTTCACAATGGTTCGACCAATGTACCCTTTAAAGGAGTTCCAGACGAAAAATACAACTTATTAGCGAGTATGACAGATGGGATGGAAGAGTTGCAAACCTTTTCTTTTAATGCACCCAATAGTTATGCATTGCACAAAATTGATTTGAGAGGAAGTATTCATAATGCCTATTATACATTGGAGCCCATATTGAAAAATATAAACCAAACATCCAATATCCGACTTCTCATCTTTTACAAAAGTCTCGAAAACTTGGGTGGTCCTGAAAATAATAAGGCGGAAGACTTTTACAGTAAACAGGCAGCTGCTGCGATCATTTCTGCTGCTGAGGATGGTCTAAAAGCATTTGAAGAAGCAATGGGATATGAGTTTGTGAGTCTTGAAGAATTAATTAAAGAAACGGAGGGACTCACTACTAAATCCTCTTCCGGGATGGAACTTGAAACTGCCAAGACTGCGCTCAATATTTGGAAGGATGCTATGGTAGCAGCATCAAGGGAAGATAATATTCTCAACACTGTTTGGAAAATGATGGACGATGAATGGCAAAGTGAATTTTATAAATATAAGAATAATCATACCGTAGAAGAATTAATTCATGGATTGAAAGGCGCATTAAGCTATCGAGGATTTACCAAAGATGATTTATTTGTCGTAGACCATGTGGTGGATGAACAGGTGAAGGCTCGATACTATTTCAAATTCCCAAAAGATAAAAAGCATGGAGGAATCATTCCGAAGCATGAAATCAAAGATGGGAAGTTACACCTCACTGCTTGGCAGAAGGCAGTAGCTCCCAATTAATAACTAATTCAAAAAATCATTTATGAGAAATTTAAAAACAATTATCATCCCTCTTTTCTTGATACTCTTTTTTGTAGCACCAACTACTGCACAAGAGGTAACCAAAATGACAAGAGAGGAAATGGAAAAAGAAACAGCGTCACTTTCATCCGCTTCTCCTTCAGGATTAAAATATATGAACGGAAAAATGGCGGTGGACAAGTGGATGGAGGCACTCGTCAGAGAAGCTCAGGGAGACGAAAATATTTTTAAAACTTTTGATGCGATGCATGAAGATTGGCAGAACCAATACTCCAGTTACAAAGCCACCTCTACAGCCGACCAATTACTCAACGAACTTGATGGTGGTGTCAAGCACCGAGGATTTACCGAGGATAATTTATTGGTAGTTGACCATGTGATTAACAACGAGGTAGTCGCTAGATATTATTTTAAAATAAAAAAATGCGATGACTACGGTCGCATTATTCCAAAGCAGGAAATCAAGGATGGGAAGTTGCACATCACGCCTTGGCAGAAGGCTGTTGTTCCTAATTAAATTAATTTTTTAAAAACATTCAATATGCTATCATTGAAAAACATACTGGAAAATTAGATGGTAATGGAGAAGTCGTCGGAAAAGTAAAAATAGATCTTCCGAAGCTACAGCTAAAAGGAGAATGGACTAGAAGCTATGACATCTGCACGGAAAAGTACGTTAATGAGGGACATGATTATCCAGGAAATATTTCGTTACAAAATAAGGAGTCTTTGAATTATTTCTATGATGGGTATGGATATTTATTTCCATTCGTATGTCTTCACAGTATTCCTGCATATCATAGAAGTTGTGAGCCATCTACACAAAATCATAAATATCACAAAGAGGAGTTGTTCGATTATTTTGAACATGGGCAAATACGCTACTGGGACAAAAGTACTCCGATACCGCATAAAAGTTATTTAAGAGATCATCATAAATTACCTACCTGTCCACTAAGAAATATTTCTTTAGAAGATCTCTTCAAAGTCAGTAATAATTAATACCAGTACTCCATGCGAATTTTATCTGCTATCTTTTTGAGCATACTTATTTTACCTTTTTCAGTCACTGCGCAAAATGGTTCAGAACTAAAAAACAAGCAGCAAGTTTTTAGTGATACCGCTATCGTCTGGGCAGCCTATTTTGAAATAGAAGTCGTACCTGACCATCCAATCGAATACATTAGAAATAAGCACGCTCGACTTCCGAACCTTGCCGAAGGCTACGGGCAGTTGAGCGATACTTTGAAATTTCTCCCAAGCGTTATCGACACCTCCAACCACCAAATGCTCAATGGATTCATTTTAGGACAAACAGAATCCATTGAATTTTACGAATCTGATGCAACTGAATATGGTGCAAGAAGTCACAAACTAAAAAACCAATTACATCATTGGAATTTATCCTTAGAGGATGTCCGAGTAGAGCCTGAAAATTTTGGACAGTATCAAATGCTGCCCAATGATTACTTCGAAGCCTTTCGGCTAAAAGGTATTTTATATTATCGAAAAGACTCGCACAGTTTTCATGCGATTCCCGAAGCAGTTGCGATGTTGAAAAATTTGGATGGTGATAGCAAAGCGGTTTGGGATTATGAAGTGGTGGCTTGGATGCCTGTAAGTGATTTGTTACAGAAGTCTGGTTGGGACACGGGACTCACCAATTGGGCGCAATATCTCGAACGTTCGATTCCGCTCACCGATCTTTTTGTTTTCAAAAAAGAATGGACAAGTGATGAAGTATTTTTTCACCAGACAGATTTTTTAAGGCAACATGCGGAGAAAGTAAAAGTGCTTCATCCCTATCCGCTTCATCTGGAGGATTACCTTGATGAAATTTCAAATGGAGTCGTGGAGGACGATAATTTCTTCCCAAACAGTTTTAAATACATGACGACTGAAGAAATCAAAACAATTGCGACTTACGAGGAAATGGCAATGCGAGAAACTGATGGATATGAGGATTATGTCATCGTTAATCGTCCAATCACTTGGTCAGTTTTTAAAGGTATTCGCTTCGGTATGAATTGGGTATGGTTTAATGAAACCAAAGAGCTGAGTGTGGAAATGAAAACCTATTTGCCATTTGACAATACGCCCGATGATGGCACAGATTTTTTTATACCGACTTATTATTATCGTTTGCCCTTTGGGAAATAATAGTTTAAAAACTTAATACACTTAATTTATAATCTAATATCAAAGTTTACCTTCTGGAATTTTAAAATTTACTACTATGACAATCCAAAGAATACTTTCACTTATCGTTTTAGCCCTCGGTTCATTTACTGCCACGGCGCAGACCTGTTACTGCTGTGACGGACTAGGAGTGGTTTACGAACGCGAGTACGTCACTGAATACGACAACCTGAGTATTGGAACTACCTCGGGTTGGAATGCCAGGGATGTGTACCATTACACGAGCAAAAGAAATGTACGAAAAACAGTCCAAAAGAAGTGTTCTTGTTGTAATGGAAGTGGTAACCGACCCAAACGTCAGCGACGAGCTGCTCCTCGGCGACAAGAACCAAAAGTAAGATATGTGACGCCCTCAGAAATGCATCAGTTGTCTTTACACAAGTTTAAACAAGGATATGAAAAAGTAACTAACCTGGGTGGAGGTTATTACTATGCAAGGTTTAAGCACCGACCTCGTAAAGGCGTTTTGGCAAAAGTACATTCTGACAAACAAGGCTATGAACTTATCCTAAAAGGCCTGGAGCGATTTCAGACCGTATACGATCAGGATGGCAATTTCATGTTTTATTGCTTTGTAGAAGAGAGGGGATATTTTTATTATGATATAAATGTCAATTTTCAATTCTCCACCTGGATGCCTTCTGCGAATTTGGGTTTCAATAATTTATTTTGGGTGGAAACAGAAAAAGGAGCAAAGCTGATGCGAGCCCCATCCAAAAGGCTATTCTTTGAAGGAGATTTTCAGATTCGCAAGCCTGAATTTGAGGAAAAGGCCCTCTGGCAAAAGCACGGATTATTACTAGCTAAAAGCAATGATGCTATGGGAGTGATAAACGGAGAAGGGAAATTTGTCGTGCCACCTTTATTTGATAAGATCAAAATTGATCATCCTGCCAAAGTCTTTGAAATGCTCGATGAAAAAACCAGTATCTATCATTACTTTAATTTTGATGGAAGTGAAATTTTAGTTCAACCCACTTTATTTAAAACCTGTGACAATGGTGACGAGATTTATGAATTCACCAGAAATGTATATCTGGAGGGCACCGATGAAAAAAGTAAAATACAAAAACGAAAAGTATATGAACTCAAAGCCAAAGCTTCCACTCAGGGATTACCTCCCTATTATCAATATTGTAGTTGCTATAATGAAGATGGCATAGCGAAAGTTGTTAAATTCAACTCCAAAGACACCATTTTAGCGGACGTTAATGGAAAGTTGATTGACCAAGAAGAATTTGCCAGAATTAAAAGCAGAGCAGAGGATTTTCCGCTTCCCGACGAGAAGACCAATCTCGTACTTCATCGTTTAATTGAAGACAATGAGTACATCAAGGTCAAATCAATTAATGGAAAAAATAAATATGCCTGTCGAGATTATAAAAAGGGGGCTTTTGTATTCGATGAAATCATCTTGCTTTACCCTAATAGCTTTCGAGCATTTGCTGCTAATGAAAATGGCCGCTATCGTATTTTTCAAAGTGATAAAGATTTCGGTTATAATAAGGTCAAGTCCACTTATCAGGCAGTTGACCTAGGGGCTGTTAGCCGAGATATTGTTCCTGTTCAAGATAAAAAAGGAAAATGGGGAGCTGTGTTTTTAAGTGGAGATAAAAAAGAATTCAGGCAAGTATTGGCTCCTAAATATGATCGCTTGGAGTACCTTGGTTTCGGAGGAAAAAATAATGACATCTACGCCGCTTGGGATAATGGTAAAGTGGAATGGTTTGATTTTTATGTCTGGAATAAGCGGGAGACGAAATTACTTCCCTACAAAAAAATCGAGGAACAAACAGAGTTCAACGATCATATTCGCTGGATGAATAAATCCAAACAACTGAGAGCATTTACACTACATACGCTTTTTAAATATTATGATGTTGATCCTAAAAGAGACCTGGTGAATTACAGTAAAGATGGCTTTGTTCATCTTTTAGATATTGGCGATGATCAGCAGATGCTGTGGTGCGATGACTATAGAGGGGAGGTCTTTCACGTTTCTAAGGACATCGCATCTATAAAACTGACCCGACAGTCCAGACGAGTCGAAGGAATTCAAGAGTACATAGATTTATATTTGAATTTAAAGTACAAAGATGGGCAAATCAAAAAAGCGAAAGCCATTTACTTAAAGGATGAATGGAGCTATAGAGTTCACCAGTTTAATTTTCCCTAAAATGGTCAGTTACCCCATTACCTGGTCTGTCTTCAAAGGTATTCGCTTTGGTATGAATTGGGCCTGGTTTAATGAAACGAAAGAACTCAGCGTGGAAATGAAAACCTATCTACCATTCGACAATACTTCTGATGATGGGACGGATTTTTTTATCGCTACTTATTACTATCGGTTACCCTTTGGGGCTTTTAAAAAATAAAAATTCGGATTTAAAATTCACCTCTGATTTAAATAAGATTGCTAAAGTCTTACTCCGGAGGAAGATGGCGAATATTCAACAGGTTAACCACACAACTCTCCATATTCCCAACTGTCAATACAAAGTCTTGCTTGACCTTAAGGCCATTCGCATACTCCGCAGGTTTCCAACAAGGCATAGTTTGAATGGTTTTTAATAGTAATCTACTTACGGAGTTATATCTTGAAGAGTTGTACATCGAAGTATCATACAAACGAGCATCCACAACTTCTCCATCTTCATTAATAGAAAATTGTACCGCCACCAGATCGTAATTTATGAAAGTATCTTCGGGAATATTATCCATTGCTTTTTTTCTCAAGTATTCCTTCAATTGTACCGACCCACCAACAAAAGTTGCTTCCTTATCAGGATCAACCGCGAAGGTAAATGTAGTCTCTTTAGGATCATTTTGCTTTAGAGTATTCTCCGGAATGTATTGCACCGCCACCGAAATATCCGTATTAGCATCAGCCATTAGCATTAGTTCTTTTTGCTTTTGGCTAAGCGTATCGCTCTTATTCGCCACTTTTTTAAGCTTGCCATCATGACTCGCCGAAATCTCAACAGAAATATACGTTCTCACCCATGACGGCTTATACCGATCATTAAGATCAATCAAAGTCTGTGCTTCCTTTAATTTTTCTTTCGTAACAGAAATATACGGAAAGACTCGATTCACTTCATAGTCCGGCTCATCTATAAAGGAGTCTTGCGAAAACCCAAATTGGGGGAAAGTAAGCGCAACAAAAAGAATGGCAATCAACTGATAGTTAAAATTTTTCATAGACCTAAGTTAATACAAAAATCAGACTACTACCTTGATTGTGAAACGCTTTAACAGGTCTGTAACATCCCTCGACTCGCTCCTACATACACTCAGAATGACAGGTCGTTATCTCTAACCCTTTGCCCCCCCTTTGCGTTCTTCGCGCCCTTAGCGGTTAAAAAACTTCAAGCGAAGCGAGAAACACTCAACCCGAGAAGCCTCCCATTAAAAAAGCCCTCAAGGAAAACCCTGAGGACTTTTAATTTATATTTTTTCTATACTTATTTAATATTCGCCAAAGCCATCTCTAAGTCTTCAATCAAATCATCCACATCCTCAATCCCGACACTCAATCTGATCAAAGAATCCGTCAAGCCCACTTTTAATCTTTCCTTCTTTGGAATAGAAGCATGCGTCATACTAGCCGGATGGCCAATCAAAGACTCCACACCGCCAAGTGATTCCGCTAAAGCAAACAACTTAGTACTGCTCAATACTTTCTTCGCAACAGTAATATTGTCTTTCACAAAATCAAAAGAAACCATCCCGCCGAAATCACGCATCTGCTTTTTTGCTACGTTATGATTGGGATGCGATTTAAAACCCGGATAATAGACTTTCCCTACTTTTGGATGGCTATCTAAGTACTTCGCAATCTTCTTTGCATTCTTACAAGCACGCTCTACACGTACATGCAAAGTCTTGATTCCTCTCAATACTAAGAAGCAATCCTGTGGTCCAGGAACGCCACCAGAAGCATTCTGAATAAAGTAAAAACGATCGGCTAATTTTTGATCCTTCACGACAATGGCACCAAGGATGACATCAGAGTGCCCACCTAAGTACTTCGTGGCTGAGTGCAAAATAATATCTGCACCCAATTCCAAAGGTGTTTGTAAATATGGAGAAGCAAAAGTATTATCAACACAAGAGAGTACCTTATGCTTCTTACCTATTGCGCAAAGCTTCTTGATGTCTACTATATTCAACATTGGGTTGGTTGGCGTTTCGATCCAAAGCAAAGCCGTTTTATCAGTAAAACTCTTTTCGACTTCTTTCAAATTGGTCATATCGACAAACTTGGATTTGATCCCAAACTCACCATAAATTTTTGTCATCAAGCGATAAGAGCCACCATACAAATCATTAGAAGCAATGATTTCATCACCAGGTTTTAATAATTTTAAGACGGCATCCATTGCTGCCAAACCACTGGCAAAGCAAATTCCGTGAGTTCCATTCTCTAAGGCCGCCAGATTGTCCTGAAGCACATTTCTAGTGGGGTTCTGTGTACGTGCATACTCGAATCCTTTATGTTTACCAGGTGCGTCTTGTACGTAAGTAGAAGTCTGGAAAATCGGGGTCATAATCGCTCCACTAGATGGGTCTGGCGCTACACCGGCGTGGATGGCCTTTGTGCCAAACTTGAAGTTGTGTTTCTTTTTACTCATTTTC
>CAZDTI010000383.1:0-8411 GCA_964508085.1 uncultured Saprospiraceae bacterium
TCAACCTTACTCAAATCATTTGGCTTCACTAATAAGTGTTGATAGATTAACAACCCTACAAAACAAAGTGCGCCCAACCAATGCAGCCATCCCAGAGCTACAAATTCTGCATTGATTAAGTAGCTCGCATATACGATTAAGCCTGCACATATCACATGCAGAAAAGAGGACAATAACAGTGCTTTTTCTAAGCCTAGAAATGTCGGTACTGAATGCAATCCTTGTTCTTGATCAAAGGACTTATCTTGCATAGCATAAATAATGTCAAAGCCACTTACCCAGCAAAGAACAGCAACACTATATAATACTGGAATCATTGAAAAGCTACCGGTTACCGCAATATAGGCCCCTATTGGCGCGAAGGATAATCCCAGCCCTAAAACGAAATGGCAAAGAGCTGTGAATCTCTTGGTATAACTATAGCCCAAAATAACAAGCAAGGCGACTGGGGATAGGTAAAAACAAAGTGGGTTTATAAACCAAGTCGTTGCTACAAAGAAAGTAACATTCAACAGTACAAATACTAAGGCCGACTTAGGTCGAATAACACCGGCTGGAATTTCGCGCGAAGCCGTTCTTTGATTGAGAATATCGATGTCTCGGTCTATGTAACGATTGAATGCCATGGCCGCCGAGCGAGCGAAGACCATACATAGTAAGACCAGTAGCAAGATGAACCAATTAATCCCGCTTCCAGTCTCTATCGTCGCGAGAGCAAACCCCAGCAAAGCGAAGGGTAAAGCAAATATGGTGTGACTGAACTTAATTAGGGATAAGTAGGATTTCATACTGTCTCTATTTTTGATTTTGCAATGATAATCAAAAGGTTTATAAGATAACAATATAAGGGCCGGTAGGTTGTGGGTAATTTTAAGAAGTTTTTTTAATGTCAAATTCAACCGCAACCGCCTAGAACCATGATAGCAGATTTTGATTTAGATTCTAAATAGCCCTAATGAAAGTTCGCCCGATGGTTTTACTGACCATCGGACGAATGATTGGGGTTTCAGATTCGCGGGTACGCTATTAATTGACTGCTACAGTCTCTACCTTACTTTTCGGATTTACTTCTCCTTTTAACGTTAAAAAGGTTTGTGCAGGGTTTGTATTAGCGGTAATAGTCACTTTTTTGACTTGCTTACTCTTCTTTCCTTTCGTGTTAAATTTTACGACAATGTCCTCGCTTCCTCCTACTGGAATAGGTGCTTTTGGCCAAACAGGTACCGTACAACCGCAGCTTGCTTTTGCGTTGCTAATAAGCAATGGCTCATTTCCAGTGTTTTTGAATTTAAAGGTATGTGTAACGGTTTCACCTTCTTCAACAGAGCCGAAATCAAATTCCGTTTCTTCAAATTCGAAAGTGGTCAAGGGACCAACGGGGATTGATACGTTCTTCGCCATAGGCGGATTAGTTTCGGCAACTGTAGGTTTTACATTTTTATTGTTAGCAATTTTGTAATCTGCAGCGACTACTGGTTTTTCCTGGACTTTTTCCTTCTTAGTATACATTAAATTTCCAGCCAATAACAAAGCTATGGCGAATAGGATTCCAGTCTGAATTTTCTGTGATTTTTTCATCTTAATTTTAGTTTTTAATTGAGTAAAAAACAATAACTCTACAATTGATCTTTACCCAACTACATGTTAGATAATTTGCCGCCAAAGTCATGAATTTTAACGACGGGATTGTAGTTAACAAATTCGTTGATACAAAGATAAAGGAGGGAAAGCTCAATAGCTGTTAATGGAAAACGAAGAAATGTAAAAGGGTTGTTAACACTGAAGAGTTGAGGGAGTTAAGAAAAGCAATATATATCCTATCCTTCTTAGGATCAGAAAAACAACTTTGTTATTTTTCCTAGGGATACTACTCCAATGACCAAACTACCAATAATCGATTGATGGTTAGAATAATGTATCAATAACTACTAAGGATAGCTCCGCAGGAGTGCCACCTTTGAGGCTTTGAAAAAGCGATATTTTTGACCTCCTTTGGAGCGACATCTTTACGAAATGATACGAATGGTGCCGCAGCTACGGCGCTCGAATCTTTGTGCTACTTCGTAGCTACAAAGATTTCACTCCTACGGAGTTTGCGACCGCACCTAATCTGAAAGAGTATAATACCTTTCTATTCATAGCCAGATAATTCCAGCTTCATTAGAAGTAGTGAGTCGAACTACTGTTCTTCCGAGCGACCATAGGGAGTCGAGGAAAGGAGTAATAAGTGCATTCCTATATCGTGTGAAGCGTAGCGGAATCGAAAAATCTAGCTCTTTTCAGATAATTAGATTTACTAAATTTTCAAATTTAGCAAATCCGGTTGGTTACCAATTTATTTGTCTTAGTTTTTGCATTTAAGAGTCTTAGACATACAAACAAAGCCCAGACTTTCTTTCGAAAGCCTGGGCTTGTTGTTTGTTCTAGAGATCTAAATCTTAAGAACAGTTATTTTTATTAGCGATTACTTCTGTGGAGCTGGCGTACCTGCTTTCTTAGCAGCGGCAGCAGCTTCAGCAGCTGGATCTGGAGTAACTTCACCTTTGATGGTCAAGAAGCTCTGAGCAGGATCAGTGTTAGCTGTAATAGTTACACGCTTGCTCTGCTTGTTTTTCTTTCCTTTAGAGTCAAACTGTACAGCAATCTCACCAGTTCCACCAACTGGAATTGGTTCTTTTGGCCAGCTAGGAACAGTACATCCACAGCTACCTTTAGCGTTAGAGATGATCAATGGCTCGCTACCTGTATTTTTGAATTTGTAAGTGTGGTTTACTTTTTCACCAGCATTGATGGTTCCAAAGTCAAACTCAGTTTCATCAAACTTCATAGTAGTAGTAGGTCCAGCAGGAGCAGCAGGAGCAGCAGCTCCAGGCTTAGCAGCACCGTCAGCGCTTGGCGTTACAGTGTTGTTGTTTACACCAGTAGTAGTAGCGATAGATTCTTTCGCTGCAGCTCTTACATCACTATCACCACCTCCGAACATACCAGAGAAAGCACCAGTCATGTTAGCGATCAATAAACCAGCTACGACTACTAAAAGTCCCAATTGAATTTTTTTTGAATTTTCCATTATTAGATTTGTTTTAAAAATTTTGAATTATAATTTTCGTTAGAATGATAAATGATATTTAGATTCTTTTAAAATGTGATTTTAAGATTGAGAATCATCTGTTTGAATTCACAAAAAGAGATTCAGGGCACAAAAGTAGTTCTTTTAATAAATAAAATAAAGCTATTTTGATACGAATCACCATTTCTGTCCCCCAAAGATATGCCCGATTCCCTGTTTCCCGCTGTTAATGAGTCACGAACGATTTGTTAACGACTTGTTAACGGCTTAAATAAAGGGCTTTCAGGAGCTAAAACATTAGGATTATGCAAATATGATGCCTCGACTTTTACAATTCTCACACATCTGGAAAGACGCCAAATTCTCAGAGAATCTAGTTATACCACTGGAAAAAATTAAAACAAGCAGTATATCAAGTGCATGGACAAAAAAAGGAGTACTTAGTTAGATCTGGAAATATGTAGTTATTCATACTTCTTAAACCTTAGCTATAAATTTTGCAAAACCTGCTCTGTCTCTCGTATTTAAGCAATGTTCTACCAGCAATCGTCCTTTTCTAGCCGCCAAAACGCCAAACTTAATATCATGGATTCCTTGAGTAGAATGTGCATCCGGATTAATGGAGATCAATACCCCTTTTTCAGTAGCGTAAGGTATCCAGGTATAATCCATATCCAAACGGTAAGGATTGGCATTCATCTCAATGGAAACATTATTGGCGGCACAGGCATCAATCACTTTTTTGTGGTCTATTGGATAGCCTTGTCGAGAAAGCAGTAATCGCCCAGTAGGATGTCCGAGCATAGTCGTATATGGATTTTCAATAGCTTTGATTAGTCGGGTTGTTGCTTTGTCTTCGTCCATTTTTAAGTTGGTGTGAACGGAGGCAATAATGAAGTCAAATTGTTTCAGCAAATCATTTTCATAATCCAGAGAACCATCATTTAAAATGTCGGATTCAATTCCCTTAAAAAGTTTGAAATCATTCATCTTCGCATTGAGGGCATCAATTTCTGCGAATTGCTTGAGCACTCGTTCTGGTTTTAAACCATTCGCATAAAAAGCAGATTTAGAATGATCTGTCACAGCCATGTATTCAAATCCGGCGTCTTGCGCGTAGTTCGCCATTTCTTCTAGCGTATTAATTCCATCGCTATAAGTTGTATGACAGTGAACTACTCCTTTTATTGATTCTTCCGTAACTACTGTTGTTGGCAATTTTCCGGCTTTTGCCAAGAGTACTACAGCTTCATCATTTCGCCATTCCGGCAAGATATAAGGTAATCCAGCTTTTTCAAATACTTCCTCTTCTTTTGGCAAACCTTGAAATTCCTTAGCTTTTGCTTCCGCTAAAAAGGCATTAATAAATGGCTTTGTACTGGTGTATCGAAATAATTTGGAACCGAACTCCTCTTCTTTACAACAATAAAGGCAAACCGCTACGTCTTTGAAATTGCTTTCATATGTATTTTCTTTTTGGCTAACTAATTCCAAATCTTTTTCAAACAGGGCATCCAAATCGTCTGCCTCTAACAATACTTCTACTTTACTAACAATTGGATCAAAACGCCCCATCTCCCCTACTAAGGCCACTTGTTTCGGTTTTACTTTTTTCTTAATTAGTTTCAGCAATGCTTCTGCTTTTGGCAATACTGCCGCGTAATGACTTTGTCCTTGAGACTGTTGGAAATATTCTACTTTCTTTTTTAGATCCTCTTGCGTTTTGGCGCCAAAGCCTTTTAGTTCTACCAATCGATTTTCATTACAGGCATACCAAAGTTCTCCTACAGATTCGATACCCAATTCCTTCCAGAGTTGTTTTATTTTTTTAGGGCCAAAGCCTTTCAACCGTAGCATATCCTGAATACCAATCGGCGTTTTTGCTTTTAATTCTTCGAGAGCCCCGAGTTTTCCAGTCTGTATTATTTCTGTGATTTTACTCGATGCTCCTTTTCCAATTCCTTTGATGGCTTCCATCTCTGTGGAAGACATTTCTACCAATGGATCTCCCAGCTTCCGTAATTGGATATAAACGTTTTGATAGGACTTGATTCGAAATGGATTTTCTTCAAAGAGCTCCATCATTTTTGCTAGATCATTGAAATGAGCGGCTATTTCTTTATTGGTCATAATTGTTAGTTAGGTCTGGAAAAGTTTCCAACTGCGAGTTACGAAAATTAATTTTTATTTCTATAAATTTTTAAAGGTAACCTCAATGGAGAGTCGTCTTGAGCATATGGAAAGTAAGGCGCAATGCTCCTTATGAAGTCGGATTTCCAATTTCGGTAATTTTGCTCCTAGAGATCGCACGAGAACTATTGGTAATTTGGGCAAGAAAAACTTTTTTTTTAATATTGCATCGAAAGTTGGTTATGATTATTGACCAGCTTCCCTTTTTTTTGAACACATAAAATACAAATACCTTGATTATGAAAAAGTTATACTTACTCACCGTATTATTTGCTTCTCTTTTCTTATTTGCTTGTGGTGGTGGAAATGCTAGCCAGACCAGCACGGCAGTTCCAGCTACATCTCCAGACCTTGCTGGCTTTACAGTTCAAGACTTTGGAAATGGAATTCAAAAAGCTAATAAGAAAGATGATTCTGGCACTGTAGTAGAAGAAGGAGAACTTATTAATAATTTGAAAAATGGTACATGGGTCACCTACCATCCGAAAGACTCGAGAATTAAATCGATTACCAATTACATCAATGGTAAAAAAAATGGGGTTTACCTGGAGCTAAATGATCGAGGTTCTGTTGACTTACAGTGTTATTACAATGAAGACATCCTTGATGGAAAATGGGTAAAGTATAAATTTGGTAGCCGCTCTGAAAAAGAGATTGATTACAAAATGGGGCAGATAGATGGTTTTTATCGAGAATACCACAACAATGGCAAAATGCAAAAAGAAATCTCTTACAAGAATGGAAAGCAGGATGGCAAATTCCGACAGTTCAATGATCAAGAACAAGTAGTTATGGAATATGAGTATAAAAATGGAGAGAAAATAAGTGGAGGGATTGTGACCCCACCCGCAGAGTGATAAATAAAAATTAGAGTACCAATCAAAATCAAAATCTTTTATTGCAGTTCCCGCTATTCGTTTTTTGATTTTCATATTGGCTGTTAGTTCTAGTTCTAACTTACCTAAAAAGATTGCTTTCAAATAAAAAACCTGTCTAGCCATTCGGAAAGACAGGTTTTTTACTTTCTTTTTCAATGTATCACCTCACAGCGACCACCTTTAAATGCGCTACATATTGATCCTTTGGAACTGAAGTTTTTCCATCCTCACCTGGATAAGGAGTGAGTGCCATCAACGTGAACTTATATCCCTGTGCTATATGACTATTTCCACAGCTCCCATCCATTTTTTGACAACCTCCCTTAGCCGTTAGATTGACGGTAGAAACCATATCTAACTCTTTAATGATCATCAATTCTAGTTTGGCTTTCCCTGCTTGGAAACATTGCGTATTTAAGGGGCATCGACTATCTTCAGTAATCGCTTGGATTTCTATTTTCAACGATTCAGAACCTATATTAACATAGCTACCGTTGGCAATTTGAAATGTTTCCCCAAGTGAATGGTTACTGCCTTCATTCTTCTGCTCCTTTGGATCCTCTACCTGTTCTTTTTCTTTCTCCATATTCTTATGCGCTTCTTCGTTGTGATTTTTCGAAGTGTGGCAGTTGAGACTTAGAATGGCTATAGCAGCCATAAATAAAAAGCCGATAAGAAATTTATTGATTTTTAGGTTTATCATTTTATTGGATTTCGATGTTTACCCCAGCGATTCCGTTCGGAGAATCTTCTTCTTTTCCTGTTTTACGAGTAATGGTAGTATCCCCCAATCCCATCTTCCCTAAGGTTAATTTCACCTTTCTGGTAATGATTTTAGCCAATGCGGAATCATCGTTGTAACAAGTAAGAATCAATTTTTTATCTGAGTTATCTTCAAGATAGGATTTCAATCCTGCAAAATAATTCTTGAAACTTTCAGTCTCTGTAAAACTACTGTTAGACTCTGTTATATCAAGAAACATGTTTTCGCCAGTCCCATAGGATATTTCGCTACCAGAATCCGATGAATTGTCTTCTGTATTCGTTTCTAAGCCTTCATCTTCAGCAGGAGCTTCCCCTCCGTCTTCACCTTCAAAAAGGAAGTTCACTCCACCAGTCATCATACGTTTTCCATCTGTCATTTCGAAGGAAAGATTATCAGACCTCATAGATGTAGTCTTAATGTTATCTCCATTAGCTCCTTTCCGAATCAAAACATCTTTTATCGTTTCTGCGCGAGCAATTCCGAGGTTATCATAAGCAGAACCATTTTTTTCCTCATCACCGTAAAGGCCGGTTAGAATCAATTGTTTGTTTGGGTTTTCCTCCAGATGGTTGGCTACACTTTCAAATGTTTTCCCCGTTGTTTCTGTATTATATTGCATTTTGTCACTAGACAATAAAAAAGTAAACATATCAGCGGAAGTGGCTTTAAATTTGCCATCGTAGACATTAAATGTAGTTGTATTGTTTGGTGTGCAAACCATGCTGGACATCCACCAGGTTCCTAAAAAAAGCCATAAGGCAGAAGCAATGCCGAGAACGGGGACAATGGGTTTCATGTTTTGAATTGTTTGTATTAAAAAAATAAAAAATATGTATTGCTATGAATTTTATAACATTACAATTTTAACCGATGTAAAAATACTTTTTTGTCGGAAGTATTAGAAATTTCTCTACTTTTATTTTAACAAATTATGCTTTTCGTTTCTTGAAAAATCCATATCTTCGTCAAAGTGGCTACACATCTTACTTTACAAAATCAATTTAATCAAAACTAACTATGCTAAGTTCTATTGTACTCGCATTTTTGGGAGGCTGTCATTTCCCTATTTTTCTCGGCTCCTTGTTCTCACTTCTCTTAGGTTCTTTATTTACTTATTTCTGGTCTAAAGGCAAGTTCTCTACTCAAGTTGAGGAAAAGGAAAAGCAGATTGCCGATCTTACGCAAAATATGGCGACTATTGAAACAGAGAAGGCTGCTCTTACAACCAACTATGCTGATATGGAGACGAGTTTCACAAACCTCAAATCAAGCTATGGTCAGATGGAGCAAAACTATAAAATTGCTTCTGAAACGGCTCAACAAGAAAAAGAAGTGGAAGTGATCCGGGAAGTAGAAGTCATTAAAGAAGTTCCAGTGGAAGTGATCAAAGAGGTAGAGGTCATTAAAGAAAAGATCGTAGTTCGAAAAGAGACCGTCATTAAGGAGGTGGAGGTCATCAAAGAAATACCTGTCGAAGTCGTTACTGAAATTCAAAATCCAAAAACGG
>CAZDTI010000384.1:0-8410 GCA_964508085.1 uncultured Saprospiraceae bacterium
CAAACTAATCCAGAAGTCTTAACGGTGTATAAATTCCTTACCCACTTCGACAAGCCGTATGTTCTTGGGAAAAAAGAGAATTGGGTCTTAACGGTGTATAAATTCCTTACCCACTTCGACAGACTATCAAAATTCGGCAACAAAAGAAGTAAAGTCTTAACGGTGTATAAATTCCTTACCCACTTCGACTTGCAATAAAGAATGCAGTTATTTCAAAGGGTAAGTCTTAACGGTGTATAAATTCCTTACCCACTTCGACAAAGTGCCAAAAACTCATCTTGGAAGGATTAATAGAGTCTTAACGGTGTATAAATTCCTTACCCACTTCGACTGTTGGTATTGCAAGTCATGACCCTAAGAGAAATGTCTTAACGGTGTATAAATTCCTTACCCACTTCGACAGCTATTTTTTGCATATCATTGTTAATCAGCTATTTAAGTGGTGTTTTCATCCTTGCTATATGGCCGAATCCTGCATTGTGCCTTATTATTACCTTTTTTTTTTCTATTACACAAAAAGTCAAGTCTTGCGTTTTTTGGGCAAGAGTTGGTAAAAGGAAATTATTGGAAATAAAGTTCGCACGACGGCTTTCGAGGCCTACGCACGAATTATTTCTCGGTAGACTTCATGCGGCGGCCTGTAAAGCCGTCGCGTGAACTATACTCTATTTTCTAATCTAGTCAATAATTCTTCATAACAACTATGCTACGGGGCTATTTTGCCGATCTAATAAAATACGATTTAAGTCAATCTCTGGTAAATCTCCAGACGCAGGAAGTAGCTCTAATTCAATTTTATGATCGACCTTATTGTCTTCTCCATGAATTACAATCCACCTTTTATGATTCTCTAATTGACCGACTGTATTTTTTCCACTTTTCAAATTCAAATCCTTTAGCAAGATGGTCAATTGATAGTGCAATACTTTCTGAGAATTGGGTTTCAGTTCCATAATCTCCGGCCCCTCCAAGTCAAAATAGGGATTGAAAGAAAGATGTCTGTTTTCTACCATTTGCGAACCAATTTGCTGTGCCCACATTCGAATATCTCCTTCAGAGGTCAAATCAGCATAATAACAAGAGAGATAATACTTTCCATCATGCATATAATGAACAGTCAGTGTTTTGGGAAGGGAGTTTCGCCAGGCTACAATGTAATTTTGTAAAGCAATCGTGATAGCGACTAACAATGTCATTACACCAGAAAAAGGATCCAGCCATACATCGAAGATGGGGCTTTTATAGTACTTTGCAATTACGAAAGAAGTAACTAAGCCTACGAAAAAAAGAACGGTTAGTAATTTATTTTTTCCTAAGGTGTGTCTGATGGTGTCGAGGACTTGGGTGGTGGAGTTTACGGCTCTCATTGTGGTGGATTTTTAGGTGGAAAATATTGCTTTAGCTCGTCATAAAAAACTCTGGCATTTGCCTCGCCTATCCAGGTTGAAATGGTTGTTTCCCATTCATAAGATTCGAATGCTTTATTGACTAATTTATTTTTAGAGGGTTTATGATTTTCACAAACTTTAATAATGACCTCTTTTAGCTCTTCATGAAGTTCCTCTGGCAAGAATCCAAAACCCATTTTATTTAATTGCTTTTTTAAAACGGATAAATTTTTAACATCCAAATCGCCCAAACCATTTTCCATCGTTTCCAATCGTTGCTTGATGCCATTGAATTTTTTAAAACTATTCCCTCCTACTATTTCCGAATAAGGTAATAAATGCTTTTTCGGGTCTTCCTGTTTATAGTCTGAAAACAACTTAGGGCCCTTAGGGTATTCTAGCGATTCATCACTGGCTTGAGTAACTGCGGCCAGTTCACTCATGGCTTCGGAGGCCAGCCAGGATTCACCTCCCATTTCTGATTCAAAGATGGCAAGGTATTCTTCCTGAGACATTGCCATTTCTGCTTTATTCAATGTTGCATTGATCTTAACTTTGCCGAAACCATAAGGCTTCGCTCCTCCTAAAGCATGAGAAGATCTTTTTGAACCATGCAAGGTCAGCGCAGATAGCAAAGCACCAATTTCAACAGGTCGTAAATTGTGAAAACGAATTTTCCCTTTGAAGATCACTCCAGCTTCCAATGGCCTAATGCTGCTGAATACTTTTCCATTCTCAATATTCTCACTAGTGGTCGTCCTTCTATCAAAAGACGATTGTGGCGGATAGCGTTTAAACCCTCTGAGTTTTGCATTACTATCCATATAAGTATTATAGCGTTGTACGGGATTGCTTTGTTGGAGATAGAATGGAAAGTATGAAGCCTTAGGGTTTGATAGAATTCTTCGGTACTCTTTGTCAGATCGTATCGCCGTTTGCATATCCGCAAAGGCATTTGTGAAAAACACTCTTCCCTTTAAAGGCCCGTCCGATCCATCGACTGTTCCGAAGATGGTTTCTGCAAGGTCTAATTTTTCGAAACTGTAACTTTTATAAGGAGCTGTTTCTTTAATGGATTTTTTATAGGGCAATTTGTACATAAATGCCAGACCAAAGTGCAATAGGTTTCCACCTCCAGTTGTGGTCAAAAATATTGGTACCTTTTTTTGTTGGCTTAATTTCTTTCGCCAATATTTCCATTCTTCTGAGATGTTATTTTCATCATGATCAAGATAAGTGAATAAGAATTCCAATTGTTTTTCAGGAGAAACTTCAATTTTCTGTTGAATGGTTTTTGGAAAAATAAACTCTCCATTTTTTCCTTGTTCCCTTTGATGATTTCGTTGACCAGGCTGTCCAGTAAACACCAGTGTTCCGGTTAATCCATCAAAATCAATATCATTAAAAAAGTCATTCGTTATCTTTTTCAAAGCCAAGTACTTTTTAATACCTGACTTAAAGTGTTTATTAATTCTATGATTTACTGCTCGATCAAAGGTCTCTCTGAATCTGGGACTCTTACCAAATTTCGTTTCAAAAAAATGATCTATATCCTCATGTCTTATAGCATTCGGAACACCGCAATCTTCTATCTTCCACTCCCCTTCTGCTGTTTCAAACAACCACCCACAACGTACATCGGCAGATTTATAATGTTTCAGATAAAGGCTATTGTTTGATAAATCTCGAAAGGAGTAACGGTGGTCATTGACTAGTTTCATTCGACTACGGCTCATCATTTCAACAACATTTCGAGTCATCCCTTTTAGAGAAGTTGCTGGAATAGCATATTGTATTTTATCATTTATTAGAACTTGAAAAAACTCAGAAGTTTCCTCGCTCTCGCTATGACCGTCTCGGATAAAAATCGGCGTTTCCGCTTTTATTTCCAGGTCAACTTCGCCCCGTTCTCCGTCAGAAAAAGGAATATCATGACTTACGAGAGGAGACCAATTCGGAATATATACTTCCTTCTCCTCAGGAGCAGGCACAAAATTATAAGGATTTTTGACAGACATAATTTATGTTTTAGCAGATTTTACAAATCCAGTGAACAGATGAGTTTTCAATTTCAAAACAGGCATATCTTTACACAACGGATCTTTCTCCGGCAACCAAAGTTGTTTGAATTTTACTTTTTTGATTACCTTGGGTGGACCGAGTCGATGAGGGATGTATTCGTATTGTTCAAGAACGCCTCCTGATTTGGATATCTCATTTAGATCAAATTCATAGATCGTATACTCGTCGGTATACCGAATGAAAATACTACGTTCTATTCCGTTTTTCTCTTCGTAAAGAAATCCTTCTATGACGAAAGGGAAGTCCTTCCATTCTTTAAAATCTAGGAATTTCTCTCCCCAAAAAACCTCAGGTTCTTTCTCCTGACAATTCCATAAGTAGCCTTCATAATTACCACTAGGAATATCTTTGATGTTGTCGTGTTCTTTTGGTTTATACATGTTCGATTGTTTTAGGGTGAATTACTTTTAAGGTTCCTTTAAAAATACCATGACCTTTGGTGGTCATCCCTCCAAGTGGCAAGTATCCTTTACAGATGTCTTCAAGAGCGGCTTCAAAAGCTTTTATCACCAATTCATCATAGTTATGTTCTTCAAGACTAATCTTTAAATTGATCTGAGGTACCGTACAGACTTTCTCACTAAACAGTGCTCCATCAATGGCACCTCCCGTAAAGCGATCTATCGCGACGTGGTTAAAGACTTTCTCCGTCGGATTTTCATAGCTTAGGTCATTGATAATCACACGACCACGTTGGCCACTTTTTTCTTTTGCTTCATAACCAAACAAACTACGAACGGCCTCATTATTTTTGCCAACTACTTTATCAATTTGATCGGTACTTTCCATTTTATCAACAAATACATTTTTTAGTCGATTATAATGAAAGGCTGTTCGATGGCTCAAGGCGCCTTTGATGGAACTGGCAGGAATTAATACCTGTTCTACTTTTTTGAAGCTGTTGTTTTTATACTCCCCATAATCCAACACTTCTTCAGTAGCATAGCTCTGGTCTACATCTTCGGTAGCATAAGCGCTAGCAAATAGAAAGAAACTATTGTCCGGTTCTAGCTCCAAATGATACTGCTGCAGCTTCTCCTCTTTGTAGGCTAAAATTCCTTCCACTCCTTTGACAGGCAGATTTAAAGAAGGATCCATTTCCAAATAATCATCAAAGTCTACTTTATTACCGGAAAGGTTAAAGGTGCGCGCCTTACAACTATAGACCTTCAGTTGACCATATCCATTTCTAGTTCCCTGTCCAATTCTAAAAAGCGGACTATGCAAAGTGTTAAGTAGCTCCTTCCATTGTTTGACTTCTGTACCATCTCCTCTTAGCTCTATTTCAAATTTAAAACGGCAACCTTTGTAAACAACCTCATTATCAAAAAGGCCTTGATCTTCAGCCGCACCTCGATGGTTGATTCGTACATGCTGTCGCGTTGGAAGCATTTCAAACAGTACTTTTACATCTTCGTTGGGTGCTTCCATTCCTTCTACTATATTTCCATTGGGCAATAATAAGTAAGCGGAACTAAGTCGCAATTTAGCGCCCAAACCTTCTTGGTCTTTTTGATAGCCAAATATTTTCTCCCAAGACGTGGGACTATATTTTAGTTTGCCTTTTTCAGGTTCCTTCTTTTCCCCATTTGACGGTTCTTTATTGAAGTCTTCCAGACTATGCCGGAGTACTCCTGTTAAAGAGGTTCCATTAATCATTGGCAAACCATGATGATCTTTCTGAATGAGTGCATCGCTAAAAAGTCCTTGATTACCTGAGCCTACGAATAATGCAGTCTCCGCTTCTAACACTATTCTTGCTAAGAATCTATATGTATAATTCATACGGTTTTATTTTTATTTCTTTTTGCTTTTTCAGCTGTGAATTTTGCAATAAATAAAGGAGCGATGGTATTTTGTTCTTCAATTACTTTCCAAAGTACCTCTCTTGCTTTTCCATCATTTTTATCCCAGTACCTTTGTGCCGCGACTCCTTTCACTAAAATTCCATTATTTGTCTTTTTATGAATAAAGTTTGCGTTGGTCGTTCCAAAAAGTTTTTGCTGCAATTCGATTTTGTTTTGACAGGAGGTTGCCACTTTTCGTACTCTCCCCCATTGACTATTTGTGATCTTATTAAAAGTAGTACCCGAATTTTTTATCAAGGCTATAACGGCGGCCCCGATTTCAAAATCTCGTTTATCTTTGTCCTTTAGCATTTTTAAATGTTTTGCCAAAGGGCTTATAATGTTGACTTTTGCAGGAGCTGAATCTGGTTGAGGAGTATATTTAGTCAGTTTTCTTGCCCAAGTGGCATCCTCTGGGTTAGCGGCTAAAAAGTCAGGATTGTACAATACTCTCCCAAAGCCTTCGGCCTGATACTTTCCAATCATCTGAGGTAAATAAGCAAGTTTCTCTTTTCCCAATCCAGTAATATCAATGGCGATGACCGAGCCCCGGAGAATACAATTGCGCTGAGCATCCGTAGTCTTGCGGTGATTATTCCAAGGGGAATAACTATACGTTTTTATTTGAGAAGCAGACCAACGAATTTTACCTTGGATTTTAAAATCACGTTCTGCATCAGGTTGGAATGTCATCGCTCCATATTCATCAATGAGACAAAGGTTGCTAGCAACGTAAACAAGGAGCAATTCCGAATCCTCAAAGGTTTTAAAAGGAACCTTTGGAGTCTTTATTGGTTCAATCCTCACTCTGCCATATTCCGCCGACTTAGATTTTCCGATACGATGCTCTTTCTCCGTCAATGCTTTGTTAACGGCTGAAAAATATTCTTCATTTTTAAATTTAACCGAGAAGATGAATTGCTGTCCAGATTGTATGGATTCAAATCCAAACATCTTTTCCTCTTCAGATTTTCGACTTTTTCGATCATAAGCAGATTTAAGTGCGAACTTCTTTTCCACACCCGGCAGGTATTCATAACTACTGTTAAGAAAACCCGATCGATGTTGTTTGAGTTGTTTGCTTTTGAGCTCGTGCTCCTCTTCAAGAGTCGTAAAAATTTTATCTAGAGTTGGATGGACATATACAGGATGTTTCAGTATATCCGACTTCAATTTATCCAGAAACAAAGAATAAGGCAGCCGATAAGAAGGCTGACCGTTTATCGCTAAGTTTGCATCACCGAAGGAAACAACTCCATTGTGGAATAAGTCTAAAAGCTTATCGTACGCTTTAGTTTCTACTAATTCCCCGTAAAGTTTACTGGCGACAATGCCCCAAAAATTACTCCCTGGAATGTAGTCAAGCGTTTTCATATTTCCTTCCGTCGCTAGAGATGCGTTTAAAACGACATCATCAATTAACGTACAAGAATAGTATTGGATTTTTGATTTCATGCTTCCATTTTTTTGGTTATAGAAAAACGACAGCGTCCGAGACCGCGGTTGCGTTGCACCCCAAAGTGACGAACCAATTTAGCTGCCTTTTGTAATGCTAAAAAATGAGTTTCCTTTTCAACTTCTATTTGCCCATGCAATTCCACGGGAAGGCAAACTTCCATGCTGCGTAAAGATTTCTCTAAGGCGATGCCCGTTTCCGTAATCGCTGTTGAAGCGATGGCACGATATAGAAATGGGCTTAGTTTGTTATCAACGATCTCCAATTGTTGGTCTGCTTCCAAAGAAGCATTCGAGAAGGCGGCGCTGCCAGGTGTACTTTCATTGTGCTTCGTTCGGGAACCAAAGATTTCTACAATTAAATTGCTATTAATTTGTTGAACATCCGACAAGTCCATTGCCGCATCACGAAGCAATCCTTTGATGGTTTTACCCGGAATAAAGGGTAAGTTTTTATTCGTTTTTAGAACAAGTAAATCTATGTTCGTACCTGCATCCAAACCTGACCCAATGTGCCAATCCGATAGAATGTTTATTTTATATTTTAATTTTATCTTCATAAGTGAATTTATTTATTCAGCTTTTAAATATTGGTTGTTATACTCGACGCGGGATAAAAAAGTAATTACGGTCTCAGCAAAGGCTTTCCAAACCCCGCCTGAATGAAATTCATTTCGGGCAGGTCTAGCCTCCCACTAGGCGCGCTCACGGAGTTTAGAAAACCAGAGATCCAAGAACCCCAGCTTTCGGAACCCCGTGAGTGAGCCTTAGCTTGGCAAGGGCTCTGAAAGCCGGAGGAAGAATCACTCTTTCACTCCCGTTGTAGTATAATTTCCTATTACCATTTTATTGTTTTTTTAAATTTAACTTTACAGCGTGCTAAGAATAATAAGATCTTGCATGATGGTTTTGGCATTACCATTTTCATCCGTTTCAATTATTTCTTTTTTGGGAAACTTTTCCTCCAGTTTTTCACTGACCTCATATATTCGATCCAACAGGAAAGTAGCTTTGTTTTCGTCATTATGTAAAACCGATAACCAGTTTCGAAACTTACCGATACCGGGGCCCTCTTCTTCTTTATTTATTTGTTGTAGCAGCGCCAATCGATTTTTCAATAATTTAGTTGTCGGTTTATTCGTCCCATTTTCTGCAGTGAAATAGGGACCATAATTTAAAGAGACCGCTGAGGCTTTCGCCAAATGAGTTTTATCTCTTTTATCAGGTCCTTTCTCAATAAAGGAGGCTTGCACTTTATAAAAAAGTAAGGAGGAAGGAGCCCTTTTATTATCAATTAGTTTGCTTACTGTTTTTGCCTCAGCAGTCAGATTCTCGGCGAGATCAACCGCATAGTGAAATGGGTAAGATTGCTTAACATAAGAAATACCAGCACAGGCTGTTAGCCCTTTTTCAAATCCAGACAATTGGTAATCCTCCTTTAGGAAAGCCAATTCTGTGGCCGTTTCTTTTTCAAATTCCCTGAGATAAGTATTTGTAAATTCAAAAGCTAAATCAGCCCTAATGATTACCGTCAGATCATCTCCACCTAATACAACCGGCCGAAAAGGAAGTCGTAATTTTGACTTTTTTATTTCTTTGCGTTTATCATCATCAATTACCTTTTCGAATGCCGTCGTA
>CAZDTI010000385.1:0-8371 GCA_964508085.1 uncultured Saprospiraceae bacterium
TTTACCAATTGAATCTAGAGGGCTTAGCGACTGGAGTTTATGTCATTGGGATTCGCTTTGAGGGAGAAGGTGTTCTTCGTAGGAAGATTGTTGTGGAGTAGTAGTGATAGGAATAGTTCAGCTGGCAACTTAGAGGCCGACGGCTGAACTATTCTGATTGAGCACAACGAATCGAACGTTGTCATCCTGAGCGAGCGCAGCGAGTCGAAGGATCGACAGCGTTCTCTTTTTTGTACGGAGATTTCGAGCAAACCAGGCCGACTTTCGTGGACGAGCGGGTTTATGAGAAGCGTAAATGCGCCGAGAAATCTATCTCCTTTAGAAAAGTATCGTTTGAGCATGGCGCAAGATTTCTCGACTCGTACCTCGCTCGAAATACAAAGGCACCAACGCCTCCAGTTCCTCGACTCGCTATGCTCGCTCGGAATGACAGGAGACACATCGTCACTTACATGGGGTTCCTAAGCCAATGGCATAGCCATGGACTGTGGTAAAGTATGTTGGTTTTCCCCCACTACACTTAAAATGGCAAGAAAAGATTTTACTTTTCTGTTATGCTAACTGTATTTAGGGATACGACACTTCCTCCGTTGATTCTTCTTAAACACTTCATACCAAAAAAAACTCCGTCACAATTCTAGAACTCACTCTCGGGTTCTCTTAGGATAATTCCCAATACTCCCCTTTCTCCAAAGGTCAACTACGGCCTAATTTTCGTATACCAGTTCAAGGCTATTTGTAAGAACCCCTCAAGTGGTTTAAATACAGGGGCCATTTTTTATTAAATCACTTTTCGAACCTAAAAACAAAGCATGAACATTTACATTAAGAATGCCCTTTTATTAGCTTGCTTAACTCTAAGTCACAGTCTTTTTGCCCAAAACGAAGCTATTGAGTATAAAAGCTATAGTATCAGCCTTCAAAAAGAAGGGCAAGAAGAGATTCAACGAATTAAAATTGCGGAGAAAGAGGCGCAGGATTTTGACGTTTCTTCCTATATCAGTGAGCATATTGCCGAATACAACATTAACATTTGGGCAACTATCAAAAGCGATCATACACAGGCGCAATTTCGATTTAACTCTGATGAATTAGTTGATAATCACGACTGTAGGACTTTTTGTGAAGAATTATTGGAAATTGACCGACAGCCTTTACTAGGTGTTGGTAGTAAGGATCATGAAGATTTTGAAGGAGCAGTAATCACTTCTGTTGTCACAAATTCGGGGGCCGAGAAGGCTGGATTGCGAGAAAATGACCTGATTACCTTTATTGGCACAACCTCTATTCATACTGGCTGTGAGCTCCGAATTGCGATCCGTAAATATAATGTTGGAGATAAAATCTCGGTGACTTATGTACGTAGTGGAACAACGTATACCGTGATGGCAACGCTAGGATACAAACTCATTAAAAAAATGACCTGGGTTCCTTGTTGCGACTCCCCTACTGAGGGCATTGGTTTGACAAAGCCAATTGTAGAAGGTGTAGCCAATAGCCGTTTGAAATTGTTTCCAAATCCATCGGAAGGAGCTTCTCACATTCACTTTAGCTCTGACCTAAAGGAGGACATTCAGCTCATTGTAACCGATGTGAATGGTAGAAGGGTATTCAATCGGGAGTTCGCTGAGTTTAATGGAATAATTGATCAGTTTTTGGATTTGACGAATGAGGCTGCTGGGATTTTCTTTGTAACGGTGGTTCAGGGGGAAGCGGTTTTTATGGAACGTCTGGTGGTTGTGAATAAATAAGTTATTTTTTTAAATAGGAAAGCTTTGGTGCTGCCAGAGTGAAACCAAAACATGAGTCATGCGAATCGCAGGTTAAAAGATGCGTTAATTTAGGACTGTTCACAGCTCCAGAGGAGCGACATCTTTGTAGCAACGTATGTTGCGTACAAATTCGAGCTCCAGAGGAGCGGCACCTTACCTATTTTCGGGTGTCGCTCCTCTGGAGCTCGGCTATCATGGGTTAGTTGCTGGATTACAAAGATAGCGCTCCTACAGAGCTACCCTTAAAGCGAAGATTCAATCTGCGATTCGCATGAGTCATCCCATAAGTAGTATGTGCACGTACCAACATGCGGATTGCTCATGTTTCCTTTTAGAGCGGAACTCGATTTTCAATTAATCATTGATGTTTATGCTCCCGTTAAACCTCTTTTCATTTAATAAAGTAGAATGCTCTATCATACAATCTGGTAAAGTGAAGTAAAAAGTAGTTGTTTTAGCTTTATCAGATTTGACCCATATTTTTCCATTATAAGTTTCAATTATCTTTTTACACACAGCTAATCCAACTCCGGTGCCTTTTCCTTTTTTGGAAAGGCGGTGAAATAATTGAAGAATCTTTCCATGATATTCTTTTGCAATACCAATACCATTGTCTTTTACAAAAAACACCAATTCCCCTTCCATTTCTCTGGAACCAATACAGATGGCAGGATCTGGCTTATCGTTAAATTTAATGGCATTAGAAATCAAATTCTTATAAAGCAATCGTATCCATTCCGGGTTAGCATTAATAATGGGGAGATAACCAATGATAATATCTAAATTCCGATCTTTAATCATCGGAGCTAAAATAAATTGGATGTCCTTTATGGTCTGATTAAGATCGACTTCCTTTTTCGGAAGGTTAGTAGATTCTGAGAGCTTTGTAAATTTAATTAAATCATCTAAGACATTATTCATTTGGCTAGCACTGCTAATAATGTATTCAAGATAATTTTTAGCATTGTCATCTAATTCATCCTTATATCTCTTTTTTAAAATCATACTGAATGATACCAGACTTCTTAGTGGTTCTTTCAAATCATGGGAAGATATATATTTGAAGTTTGCCAAGGCTTCATTCTTCTTGTTTAGTTCATTTTCAATCATCTCAATAACTTGATCTTTCCCTTTTATTTTCGCTTTTTGGTATTGTAATAAGAACAACACACCAACAACCAAACAAGTTAGCCAGCTAATTACAGATCCAATTAAAATCCAACTCCTTTCATATGGCTTTTTCAAAGCTACTCCAACTTGATATTGATAACCAAAAATAGAAAATGAACTGTAACTGAAATTCTCTTTTTTAATATCAAACATCTTAAAAGATTCTACATCTTCCTTATCATTATAAATTTTTGAACCATCATAATACGCCACCCGATCAAAGGCATCGCCTTTTACTGTTAAAAAGTGATATACAAAATCGTCAGCATTATTATTTAGATAAAGATCATCAATAATAGATTTGAAGTTAATTAAAGAGGCAATGTATCCAATGGCTTTACCGTCTTTGGCTACTCTGAAATTTAGTGGAATCCCTACATAACCTTCAACCATATTTATAGGTGGAAATAATCGAAACTCTTTGTAGGTCAGTAACTTTTCTAGTCGGGCAATGGCAGCCGTATCACGTAATTTTTTGACAGAACTTCCATTTAATTTATTCGGACTTAAAGAATTGGGCGTAACAGAATACTGAAAGATATGATTGGTGTCTATGAAGGAAACAACTAAGGAGTCATTTGATGATAAATATTCAAACTGAGTTTTCAGATAGGATTGTAAGTTTTCTTTGGAAGGAATATCAGGGCTTGATTCGATATAACTACGGATTCCAGAAGTTAGAACTGCTAATTTATTTACTCCATTTCGGAATTCAGCAATTGCCGTATTAGTCTCTTTCTCTATTCTAATTCCTCGTTTTTCTAATTCGGTTTCTTCTATTTTATGGTCCACGTAATAAACCAGAAATATACCCGATATCAGAATTAAAAGAGGTAAAACATAAGTCCTTTGAAAATTACGCATTAGGATGATTCATTTTGTTAACTGACCTTTTTTGGGACTATTGTTCACTCTATTCAAAAGTTAGGATGGTCAGATTTATCTTAAAATACTATTCAGTTTTTCCTGACGAGGTGCAACGTAGTACGTAAAAAATGTCATTTTGTTTGGAATATAACATAAAGAGTGATGAGACATTATTTTTAGAGGAACAATGTCATATTTAGTGGGAGAAATGAAAATTTTTAGAAGGTGGACATATGAAACATCCAAACATTGTACATTTGATTTTTTAGAAATCACAATCAATTTTTACTTCACATAAAACCAAAATCTTTATGAAATTCTCTCTTTTCCTTTTGGTCTTATTATATGCCCTGCCTGTGAACGGCCAGCCGGATAAGACCATAGATCCTGTTGCTGTAATCGTCTTAGATAAGATGACGAGTATCATTGGCGAATTAGAATCATGTAGTTTTGAATTAGAAACAGCCAATGATCGAAAAAATCATTACCACGAATATGAACGAGTGCTCTCTACACACAAAATTCGCTTTTCTGGGCCCAATAAATTAAGCGTCCGATCTGAAGGAGACGGCGGGGACAAGGGCTATTGGTACGATGGGAATCACCTGACTTTTTACTCCTTTGATGAGAATAATTACGTTACCATCGAAGCCCCTAACAATACTATTGCTACCATTGATGTTCTCAACGATCAATTTGGGTTTAAACTTCCTGCGGCTGACTTCTTCTACCCTACCTTAACTGATGATATTTTAGATCAATTTGACAATCTCTATTACCTCGGATTGAAGGAAGTGGACGGTGAAGAATGCCTTCACATTATGGCTGCCAACGAAAAAGAAAGCTACCAGTTTTGGATAAAAAACGATGCTACTTACTTGCCTAAAAAATATATTTTCAAAGAAAAAAACAACGAGGGGAGACAGTTTGAAGGAACTTTTAACAACTGGCAAGTTAACCCAATTATCCCAACAGGTATTTTTGATTTTCTACCACCTATGAATTCCAGGCTTATTAGCATTTTGGAAAAATCATAAAACTACCTATCCCTCACTCAAAAAAATCAATCATGACAATAGATAAAATTTTAACTAAATTCAGTATCCCTTTTCTCTTTTTCCTTATTTTATTGTTGCTACCTATGGAGATGGAAGCACAGCGTATGAGCCACCGATCTGGTAATAATCATAGCGCCAGTAGGTCTAAATCTAGCATGAATAGGGGTTCTCGATCCAACAGATCAATAAACGGCGGTCACTTCAGCTCGAGGTCGAAGTCCAACTCTTCTTCTAAGAAAACTTCCAACGTTAAAAACAAAACCACCAACTCCAACAGTAGCAACAGGACCACAAACGCAAATAGTAACAATAGAACGACAAATGCGAATAGCGGTAACCGAAATACCAATGTAAACTCTGGCAACAAAACAACTAACGTAAACTCTGGCAACAAAACCACCAATGTAAACACTGGAAACAGAACAACTAATGTGAACAATAACAACACCACGGTAAATGTTAACAATAGAAATACAACAGTGAATGTGAACACTCATCACACTACAGTGGTTCGGGTGAGTCCAACGGTTTATGTTGCTCCTCCATATCGATATGGCGGCTATGGTTATTATTGCCACAGTCCTTATTATTATCATCCCTATACCCCATTTTATTATGGCCCCTATTATCATCCCTGGGGATTTTTTGTGGCTACTTTAGCAGAGACAGCCATCATCATCGCAGTGATTGACAGCAACAATAAAAAGCAGGAATATCATTATGACAATGGTACTTATTATGTAAAAACGGATAAGGGTTACACGGTTATACAGGCTCCTGTTGGTGCGCAAATAACAACACTTCCTACTGGTACACAGACGGTTAAGGTTACCGAGACTACCAATAACTACTACTACGCAGGTGCTTTTTATGAAAAGAATGATAAAGGGTATATCGTTGTGCCAGCAACTGCGGGAACGATTGTTCCGAATTTACCAGACGGTGGTGAAGAAGTAAAAATTGGAGACCAAACGTATACGCAGTTTGGAGATACTTACTATCAGCCCATTCAGGTCGACGGAAAGAATATGTATGAGATTGTCGAGGTAAAGAAAGAGGATGATAAGGACGAGAAAAAGTAAGGAATCTTAACTTGTACATTTAAGGCAGGCATCTCTTTGGAAATGCCTGCCTTAAAATAATGTCGATGCTTTACCTCCCTTAATTCAAAACAAAATATTAAGTCGTCCTTCTTCCTAGTACATCAGCTTCAACTTCAAATTCTCTTGTACTAAGATCTTTCCAGAGTTAACGATCTCGTTTTCTGAGTGGGTATTATTTTTTGCTCCCCAAAGCAAGGCTACTAATTTCACTCGGTTATTCTTAAATGTATTTTTTGAAACAGCAACATTGACAATACCTCTGGTATTTAGTAAAATACCATTTTCCTCAGCCGCTCCACAGTTTGTAAATGTACTGTTTTGAACGGAAAAATTCCCACCAATAGTAGATTCATCATAACCGCCTCGGTAATAGTCAATGACATTCGCTTTTATGTTTTCAAACTGGCAATTATTGATGGTTAAAAATTCTACGTTATAATCTCCTTTATCGTTGGTCTCCTCAGATAATTCGATTCCGTTTGCACAATTTTTGAGCGCCGAATCTGAGAAAGTAATATTATCTGCAAAAGATTCTTTGTAGCCTTTTAGTATGTATTTGAAGTTGTTGATTTCTGTGTTTGAAACATTAAGATTATAGAGACTAGACATGTTCTTTTTAAGACTCGCAAATGCATATTGACTACCCTGCCCTTCTAAGTTCACCTCAGATAACAATAGTTCTCCTCTTGGGTGCATTTCAAACAAAGGGCTGTTAGAAGCTCCGCTGTAAACGACTTTTGCTTTATTTGTTTTATCGGCAGAATGAATATTTATTTTTTTATTAATGACAATGGAATTAGAAATTTCATAATTCCCTGGAGCCAGTGTTATGATATCTCCGGCTTTAGCCTCAGCAATCTTATTAACCAAATCCTTCGCTGTTGAAACGGCAAACGTTTGGGGCGCTGCTGGACGTTTTTCATTTGAGAACCAAGAGGCGCCATATTTTTTCTTATCCAGAATCATAGGGTTTGGAGCACTTCCTCCAATAATTGAACCGATGGCATTATTTTCAGATCGAGAATTTCCTAAGAGGTCTTTTTTAATAGTTTCAAACTCAAAACCCGCATAGATGTTTTCTGTAAAAGGTGCTTCTGGGCCATAAATATTTTCCCCTATTTCTTTGAGTGCAAAAGTACTTTCCTTCAATCCTTCCACTTCTTCAAAAGCGACTTTTTGATTATTAATGATGTTACTTTTGAAATTCACACCATCAATTTTATCATGTGCGACCACAGGAGTGGGATCTCCCTTTTCATTATAAATTAAATTGTTTGCAACAAGGGTCCGGATTGGTCGAGCTGATCTGATTTCAGATTTTGGAAGAACATCTCTCTGACTGATATTTGTACCAACACCAAAATGCATCGGTTGATCACAATTGATCCATGAGTTGTGAGCAATGACTACATCTGTTACCTGATTGTAACGATTCAAGGGAGATTTAGGAATCCCATTCATGACCGCAAGTGGACTTATAAATTGCTTTCCTCTTAGGTTGAAAAAGTAATTATTGGTTACCCAATGTCCTGTATTTATAATTCGCACGCCACCGATATTACTAGATTCATCGCCTATGAAATAATTTCCATCAATGATGCAATAGTTTCCGTGTCGAGTCACTAAAGAACCTTCGCATTTGTAAAAAACATTGTTTCTGAATTCATTAAAATTCGTTTTACTGGAAATCACTTCCACCTCTCCGTTACACTTTTCAAACAGGTTATTTGCAACAGTCATATGGCAAGGGGACATAGAAGTGCCACTATCTCCGATCTGAATGGTTTCCGCCTTTGGCCCTCCTTTTCGGGGTCTTGGTCCAAAATGGTTATTTGTGATTTGGTGGTAATTCTTAATATTTTTGTTTCCTTTTATGTCCACCCGTACGGTTGGTCCTTGGTTAGATTTTCCAGCCAAATAACAATGATCCATCTTATTGTGTCTCCCCCAAAACTCCACCCAATGATCTGGTTTATCCCGATGTGGCTGGTTATAATTTTCAATTACGGTGTTCGAAACAGTACAATGGTTTCCTAAAGTGTCGTTATTAATTTTGAAGGTGATCACAGCATCAGTTGGTGTAGATCCATTTTTAAAATAGAGCCCATCTACGATTAGATATTCCCCACCGAATTTCAAATAGGATTGTCCCTCCAGAGATACTTTACCTCGAGTTTCCGCTTTTATGGCGATTGGTGCATCCTCTGTTCCATTGGCCACAAAGCGAATGGCAGCATCTTTCCAAACTCCATTAGCTAGTGTAATGACATCTCCCGGCTTCGCATCAGCTATGGCTTTTTGCAAGCCTGCGTTATCTTTAACAATATTTGTAACCATATTGTTATTTCTTTCTTTACAAGCAACAAGGAAAATGATTAAACATATAAGCAATGAATTTTTC
>CAZDTI010000386.1:0-8367 GCA_964508085.1 uncultured Saprospiraceae bacterium
TTTCCTCATAATGTTCTCCGTAATAATAAATCAATTTATAATCTTTGGTTCGGATGCCGATATGAGCAGGCACATCATGATGCACCAAATGCATCCAATATCTATAGTAAGTTTCTTCTCGCCAATCTACTGGTGTCTTCCCTTCCAAAACAGAGGCAAAACTTTTGCCCTGCATATAATCCGGCACTGTACCTCCGGCAATATCAATTAGTGTGGGGGCGAAGTCCGTGTTATTAATTAATAGATCAGAAGATACTTTTTGAACCATTTTTTTTCCATTGACGACTGAAGGTAAATGCATCAGGAAAGGCATTCGCATGGATTCATCATACATCCATCTTTTGTCCATATAATCATGTTCGCCAAGCATCATACCCTGATCGCTGGTATATATAACGATGGTGTTTTCCCAGAGTCCTTCCTTTTTTAAATATTGAATGAGCTTTTTTATGTTATCGTCCACTCCTTTTACACAGCGTAAATACCTTTTTAAATATTCTTGATAGGCTTTCGAGGTAGCTTCCTTTTTGTTAGCCCCTCCAAGACCATATTGCGCGGTGTAACTTCGATGCGGATGCCGATCCGAAACCGAAGTTCCTATCCTGTTGCGCAATGCTCCATCTTTGCCAAGGGTTGCTTCCGAACCGAATTCCGGTTGTTCATATAAACTCGCTGGTTCAGGAATTTTTACATCCGCTAAATATGCTTCATAACGAGGCGCAAATTCAAAATCATCATGTGGCGCTTTAAAATGATGCATCAAAAAGAAGGGCTTTGTTTTATCTCGCTTGTTCGCCAACCAGTCTAAAGCCATGTCTGTTACCACATCAGAAGAATGCCCCTTGGTATCGGTAATATTAACGACTCGTTTTATGCCGCCATGAAAATCAATGGTATCCCTTCGATCCCCAGGTTCATCAGTAATAAAAATAGGATCGAAGTATTTGCCTTGAACAGGTAATACTTTGTAATAGTCAAAAGCATCGGGTGCTTGCTTTAAGTGCCATTTACCAATTACAGCTGTTTGATACCCCAGCTTTTTCATTTCCTTGGGCAAATATTGACGATCCGCAGGAAGATTTCCATCCAAATCCAACACTCCGTTGGTCTGTGGATATTGTCCCGTCATAATGCTTGCTCTACTTGGGGTACAAATAGAATTATTACAAAATACATTTTCAAATAAAATCCCTTCCGAAGCCATCTGATCCAAAGTAGGTGTAGGATTCACCGCTGCCAATCTGCTGCTATATGCACCAATTGCTTGATAGGCATGATCATCCGACATAATGTATATGATATTAGGAGGATTATGCGCGGTGTTTGCTGCTTTTTGATTACAGGAAACACTAACCAATACCCAAAATAGCAATGCGCAAAAAATAACTTTTCTTTGAATCATAATCCTTGAATAAGTTTTTATCTATCTCCTGCAATTTCAATTATATTCTTCAATAAAGCTAAACGTTATGTGGTGAACCATAGAAGATATGTTTTTTGAACAGTGATTTGTAAAATATTAACAAGATTTCCGAAGGCTCTAAGGCTAAAAATGTCAACATATCTTTCAAGAATTGAATATTCACAGGGTATAAAAACATCTGTGGTAGAAATTACGAAAAATGTGTTCTTTTCCTTTTGAGAGTTTCATTAACATTGTTCTGATTTGAACAAATTCGTCAGCCGTCTCGAAGTCGGCAGACGAAGTCTAAGCGTTCCCACTGCCCCGACACCTAACTTACTGAAAAGTTACCACACATTGTTCTTAACCAAAATAAATTACTCACAACAAATAATGAGATTCCTAGCTACCCTATTCTGCATTTTATATTTCCTTCCAGTTGATGCTCAAAGAGTCAATGATTGGGAAAACCCTGCTGTTATTGGTATCAATAAACTACCGGCAAGAGCGACCATGTATTCCTTTGAATCCGAAACCAAGGCCTTGCAGTTTCACAAAGAAAAATCTTCTCGTGTTCAATCACTTAATGGAGATTGGCAATTTAATTGGTCCCCTCGCCCATCTGAAGCACCTGCCGATTTTTTAAACCCGAATTTTTCTGATTGGAAAACCATCCCTGTTCCCAGCAATTGGGAATTGGAGGGATATGGGCAAGCGGTCTATATTAATAGCGGACATCCCTGGCATAGACACGATTATCCAAAAATTGGGGATGAAGATAATCCGGTAGGTATTTATAAAAGAACCTTTACCATTCCGGACAACTGGAAGGAGATGAATATCCGCTTACATTTCGGTGGCGTGACTTCCGCGATCTATGTTTACATCAATGGAAAAGAGGTGGGCTATAGTCAAGGCAGTCGCTTGCCCGCGGAATTTGACATCACCAATTATTTACAAGCTGGAGAAAATACCGTTGTTGCAAAAGTATTTCGCTGGTGTGATGGCTCCTATATCGAAGTCCAAGATCACTGGAGATTGAGTGGTATTCATAGAGATGTTATGTTATTCGCAGAGCCCAAAATAGCCATTCAAGATTTTTTTGTAAAAACAGATTTGGATGAAAAATACATGGAGGGTACGCTTATGATTCGTCCAAAAATCCATGCCCCAAAAGCAAAAGAAGCTTTAAAGACCAAAACGGATCTTGAGGGTTGGAATTTAACTGCAAAATTGTATGATGAAAACCAACAAGTAGTGGGCGAACAAAGCATTGAGGCAAATGCGATAGCCCGATATTGGTTTGATCAGCGATGGAATCCAAAATTTGATTTTTTTAATATCAAAATTCCGAATCCGAAAAAATGGACGGCTGAAACACCCAACTTATATACCTTGGTATTGTCTTTAAAAAACAAAGGAGGTTCAGTCGTTGAGGCGAAGTCTTGCCGAGTGGGTTTTAGAAAATATGAATGGAAGGAAGGGGTATTTACTGTGAATGGAAAAGCGGTAAAACTATATGGGGTCAATCGGCATGACCACAATAAAGATCATGGAAAAGTGGTCAGCTATGCCGATATGAAAAAGGACATGGAATTATTGAAGCAATATAATTTCAACACCGTCCGATGCAGCCACTATCCCAACAATCCTGAATTTTATGACCTCTGTGATGAATATGGCATTTACGTAATGGATGAAGCCAACGTAGAAAGTCATGGACTAAGAGGGGAAATAACGAATGATCCGGCATGGGCAAATTCCTTTGTTGATCGGGCCATCCGAATGCTGGAGCGAGATAAAAATCACCCGAGTATTTTTTCCTGGTCTTTAGGAAACGAATCGGGATTGGGAGCGAATCACGCGGCGATGGCGGGCTGGATTAAGCACCAAGATCCTGAGCGGATGTTGCATTATGAAGGTGCTAATGGAGGTGGCGGAAAATTGTCTCCGCAGAAAAGAAATACACCAACGGACCCCTGGGATTTTACAGATATGATTTCCAGAATGTACCCTACTCCGGAAGAGTTTATCGAAATGGATTTATCCCAAACAGGTAAAAAAGTGGTCATCTCTTGTGAGTACACACACGCCATGGGGAACTCCAATGGAAGCCTTAAAGAAATTTGGGACATCATCCATAAAAATCCACGAATAGCCGGTGCTTATATTTGGGACTGGATGGATCAAGGCATTTTAGTAAAGGAAAAAGAGGGTTGCGAGCATTATGCCTATGGTGGTTATTTCGGAGAAAAAAAACACAATAGTAATTTCTGCCTCAATGGAATTATCAATGCAGATCAAACGATCAAACCTGTTATGGAAGAATGCAAATACGTCTTCCAACCTTTTACTTTTCAAAAATACAATCCTAAAAATTCAACCGTAGCCGTTATTAACAGAAGAGCGTTTTCACCTTCGAATAATTATGTATTTAGTTATGCCTTGCTCGAAGGTGGAAAGCAGATAGCAAATGGAATCCTGACTTCTTCAAAGTTTTCTGAACATGGAAAAGCAGTATTGAGCTTGCCTAAGTTCCCAAGTTTCAAAGCTGGAAAGGAATACCATCTTAATCTTTTTGCTAAGCTAAAAAACAATACAAAGTGGGCTAACAAAAATTACATTATTGCAAGTGAGCAAATTGTTTTAGGAAATAAAAATTCATTGCAAATATTGAAAGGAAAAATGGCAGGGATTACTGATGATCCATTAACCCTCCAAAAAAATGATTCGGAATGGATCGTTTCCAATTCTAAATTTTCTATACAATTTGATGCTAAAAGTGGACAATTAAAATCTTTTGAATCAAACGGGAAAGTATTGTTAAAAAAACCGGTAGTTCCTAATTTTTGGCGCGCCACCACCGACAATGATCGACTGGGTTGGAAAACGCCAACGAAATTATCCTACTGGAAAGAGGCCTCCCAAAAACAAAACTTAGCGGAACTAAGCGAAGAAAAAAACACTAAATCACAGGTGACTATTCGAGCGGTACATCAGTTACCAAATGGTAAAGCCAGCCATGAAAGTTGGTATCACATTTTTTCTGACGGCACCATAACGATAAGTAATGAATTAAGCGCAGATGCTCAATTACCTTACCTCCCACGACTTGGCGTCCAGTTCGGATTAGCCAAAGAGTTATCCAACATTCAATGGTTGGGCAAGGGGCCTCATGAAAATTATACGGATAGAAATCATTCCGCTTTTGTTGGTCAATACGAAAGTACTTTGCAAGATTTTCCTTTTTCCTATGTCTATCCACAAGAGAATGGAAATCGAACGCAAACCAGGTGGGTGACCTTCACCAATAGCCAATCGCAAGGTTTAAAGATAACTGGGAGTTTATTTGAGTTTAGTGCCCACCCCTACTCCAACGAGAACCTGGAAGAGGCCACTTCTATCTGTGAATTGAAAGATACCGATTACATCAATGTCAATATTGATCATCGACATATGGGGGTTGGTGGTTTTAATTCGTGGAGTCCGAAGGCAGCGCCTTTGGAGAAGCACCGGATACCTTCAGGGGATTATTTGTACAAGATTACCTTGAAGCCTGTTGGGTTTTAGTAGATAATAGGTCAAGAAAGGAGAGCCACGAATGCACTAATTAGTCGTACCAATTTGCGGATTCCGCACGCAGAGAGCGCAGAGTGCGCTGAGGTGGTTCGAGAAAGCCGCGATAGCCCGTCTGGCGCCCGAGGCTCTGTGGCCTCCTCCCATACTGGGCGGACAAGTCTGTGTGAGGGAAAAACGTTAGGTGAAAATCACACGTTAGCTCTGCGCGCTCTGCGCCCTCTGCGTGAGGAAAAATCCTATGGTACTGGCTTTGCCAGCTTAGGTATTTAAAAAACCAAATGAATTGAGCGAGTTACAAATTGCTTTCAGAAGCTGACAATGACCTCCTCCGACCGTATCTATAATATGCGAATTTGGAAAAGTCAGCGTCAACATCAATGATTCCAAAATAAATTCAACATGAGAATAATAATAGCATTTTTATTAATTCCAATTCTTTTTTTCAGCTGCAATTCTTCCGATAAAGAAGCGGCTTCAAAAGCTGGTACGCCCAACATTATCCTAATCATGACAGACGATCAGGGGTATGGTGACTTGGGCTTTACCGGTAACCCATTGATCAAAACGCCTCATTTAGATCAGCTCGGAAAAGAAAGTGTCTCTTTCACTAATTTTCATGTAGGAACGACCTGTGCGCCAACTCGCGCAGGCTTATTGTCTGGCATGCATTGCAATCGAACCGGTACCTGGCATACGGTAAATGGCCGCTCTTTTTTAGGCACTTCCTTTCCGACCATTGCGACTTATTTAAAAGAAGGAGACTATCAGACTGGCATTTTTGGGAAATGGCATTTGGGAGATAATTACCCTTTTCGTCCGCAGGATCGGGGCTTTGATGAGGTGCTGGTACATGGAGGTGGCGGCGTTGGACAAACCCCTGACTTTTGGAATAATGATTATTATGACGATACGTATTTTCACAATGGTGTCCCTAAAAAATATGAGGGGTATTGTACGGATATTTGGTTTGAGGAGGCGATCAAATTCATTAATAAATCGGAGGCAGAAAAAGAGAAGCCTTTCTTTTGTTACATCAGTACCAACTCTCCGCACGGCCCACATCATGTACCTCAAGCCTATATTGATTTATATAAAGAGAATGGTGAAATTCCCAATCCTAACTTTTATGGACAAATCACCAACGTGGATGACAACTATGGAAAATTAGAAAAAATACTTTCTGAAAAAGGATTGTTAGAAAATACGATCATTATTTTTCTAACAGACAATGGAACTGCCGCCGGAGCATCTTTTGATAAAAGCGGACAGGTCACCAAAGGCTATAATGCTCAGATGCGGGGTAAAAAAGGTTCTGAATATGAAGGGGGACATCGAGTGCCTCTTTTTATTAAATTTCCAAAAAGCGAAAATATTAGCGTCAAGAGTTATGACAACCTGGTAAGTTATATGGACATCGTTCCGACTTTGTTAGAAACGGTTGGACTGGAAAAGGTACTAAAGAAAAACTTTGATGGAACGAGTATTCTTCCTTTAATCCAAAAAGGCGAACAGTCTGAATTAGAGGATCGAATACTCATTAGCGATACGCAGAGAAATGACTTTCCGGTAAAGTGGAAAAACGCAAGTGTCATGAAAAACCATTGGCGTTTAGTGAACAACAAAGAGTTGTATAATCTTAAAGATGATCCGAGCCAGCAAGTAAATATTTTAGACCAGCATCCTGAGATTACAAAGCAGTTGGAGAAAGGTTACGATACTTGGTGGGCTTCTTTACAGGAAGATTTAAAAATAGAAAATCGAATTGTCATTGGTTCAGAAAACGAAAGGCCGTCCCTACTCACTTGTCACGATTGGCACACTGACCGTGATCCGCCCTGGCACCAACGACATATTCGCGCAGGGAAAACAGGCAATGGAACCTGGTGGTTGGATGTCGAAAAAGCAGGCGATTATACCATCAAATTGTACCGCTATCCTCCTGATCAGAAATTAGCATTAACTGCGGGAGTTCCGCAAGGCGATGAGGTTGATGGTGGCCAGCCTTTTAAAGAAGGTGTTGGTGTCAACCTGCAAGCTGCGACCATTGAAATTCAGGGGCAAACTCTGGCATCCAAATCAGTAAAGGACAACAGCTATTTTGAATTTAATTTGAAATTAAAAAAAGGAAAAGCAGATTTTAAAGCGACGGTTATAGATGACGAGAAAGTAGAAAGAGGGGCCTATTATGCGGAGGTGAAATTGGCAGATGAAGTAACTCTAAACACGAAATAAATGAATTTTACAAGAATCCTGTTAGGAACGATTCTAATTATTTCTACTCTAAATTGTCAAGAAGCAACTATAGACAATACTAATGCTTCCTCCTCGACGGAGCAGTACGACCCTAGTTGGGAATCACTTTCGCAACACGAAGCTGCTCCGGAGTGGTTTCAAGATGCTAAGTTGGGCATTTATTTTCATTGGGGCGTTTATACTGTTCCGGCTCATGACAATGAATGGTATCCTTATAAAATGTACAAAGAAGATTCACCTGTTTTTGATTACCATAAAAAGAAATATGGCGATCAATCTGAATTTGGATATCATCACTTCATTCCTGAATTCAAAGCAGAAAATTTTGATGCTAAGGAATGGGTAAGTCTATTTAAAAAGGCAGGAGCAAAATTTGCCGGACCGGTTGCACAACATCACGATGGTTTTGCGATGTGGGACAGTAAGGTAAATCCTTGGAATGCAAAAGCCATGGGACCAAAGAAAGACATCACAGGCGAACTAGCCACCAACCTCCGGGCCAACGATATGAAACTGATTACGACCTTTCACCATGCCCGAAATTTGCAACGCTATAGAGGAAAAGAAAAATCAGGTTTTGCAAGTCATTTTGTTTACAATGAAAATTGGCATACCTCCAGCACAGACGAAAAGTTAAAACTGCTTTATGGAAATGTAGATGCAAAATGGTTCGAACAATATTGGTATGACCAAATCGACGAAGTAGTCCAACAATACAATCCCGACATCATCTGGTTTGATTCCTGGCTAAGTTCTATGCCTTTAGCATTGCGCCAAAAAATGGTAGCTAACTATTTTAACCACGAAAAAACAACGGACCAAGAAGTAGTGGTTTGTTACAAACAAGCAGACTTACCCCTATCGGTGGGGATTCATGATATTGAACAAGGTGGAAAACGAGACATTTCAGAACATACCTGGATGACAGATATTACAATTAGTGAAAAATCATGGTGTTATGTGGAAGGTCAGAAATACAAACCGACTTCGATGGTCATTAAAAATTTTATTGACGTAGTGAGTAAAAACGGAATTGTATTGTTAAACGTCTCCCCAAAAGCAGATGGAACTATTCCAACAGAACAAAGAACAATTTTGGAAGGACTTGGAGCTTGGTTGAATGCACATGGGGA
>CAZDTI010000387.1:0-8355 GCA_964508085.1 uncultured Saprospiraceae bacterium
ATGGTACACTGACGAATACCTTCGAACAAACACTAAACTATGTTGGTAACCTCGCCGACTTCAATTTTAATATTTCCATTAATGCAGAAATGAGTAATCACAGGATCGTTTTGATCGGTGTGAACAATGGAGTAGAGACCATCGAATCATCGGCAGAAGATATAGTGGCAGGAGATGTCTACGTCATCAATGGGCAATCCAACGCGGTAGCTGCCGCTTCTATTCATCCTACAGATTTAAGTACCTACATTCGTTCTTACACAAACGCCAATGGTTGGGTTTACATCAACCAAACCTTCCCTGGTCAATGGGGAGGCCGTTTGGCAAAAAGAATATTGGACGAAAAAGGAATACCGGTGGCTATTTTTAATGAAGCACAAGGAGCTCAGCAACTCACCTTTTTCTTGAAAAACGACAGTAGCCCATCTACAGGAAATTATGGCGCATTAAAAACACGATTGGCTAATGCAGGAGTGGCTGGGAAAGAAAGAGCGATGATTTGGTTTCAGGGAGAAGCCGATTCTTATACCGGTACAACTGCTGATTATAAATCAAACTTTCAAGACTTATATAACGATTGGAATACCGATTACAACTTCGAGGAAGTTTATATGTTCCAGACCAGATATGCCGCTTGTGGTTCTGCTTCTTCCGGCAACATCATGGAGGCACATCGTCAATTGGCCGATGAACTTTACGGACTACACATCATGTCTTCTAACAATGCTACTTACGACGGATGCCACTTCCCGTACGCTAATGGTTATCAAGTATTAGGAGATAGAATTTATGGGCTAATCAATCGGGACATGTACAATGGAAGTAGCTCCAATGTAAGCTCTGCAGATGTAACCGGGATTACAGTCAATGATGATCAAATTACCATTTCAATGGATGGAAGTGGTCTTTCAAAAATCGGGACACCATGGGCAGATTTTGACTTGGTAGGAGGATCTGTAAATATTACGAGTGGTTCCGTTTCCGGAAATAAGATATATTTGAACTTGTCTGGGACAGCTGCTGGCGTAACTGGCGTTACTTATCTCGGACATACAGGAAATGCTAATAATTGGATTGTAAACCCTAATGATGTTTCCATTATCTCGTTTCAAGATTACCCAATTAGTAATCCAATTTCTGGAGGAGGTAATACTGGCGGTGGCAATAATGGGGGAGGAAATAATGGCGGTGATCCTGACTGCGCTAACATCAATATTACACCAGTCAATGGTGGCTTGAGTATTAGCGGTCTTGATGGTGCACCTGTTTCTCAAGTGCAAGTATTTAATTCCAGCTGGGCTACGGTTTTTAATTGTGCAGGGAATTGTTCTGCCACGGAGGATGTTGATTTACAAGGAGGAGAGTACTATGTTTACGTAAAGTATTTCTCAAGTGGTTGGCAGCCAATCTGTCAGATGAATGAAACGGTAACCGTTGGTGGCGGCGGAACTCCGGTAGTTGATAATGATAATGACGGCGTTCCAGCCGATCAGGATTGTGATGACAATGATGCAAATTTACCAGCTACACCAGGGACCTCTTGCAATGATAACAATTCAAATACATCAAATGATATTATCCAATCTGATGGCTGCTCTTGCGCCGGAACGCCGGATAACAATGGTGGGGGTGGAGGAATTGATTGTGCTAACATTCAAGTTTCTTCCAACGGTACAACCTTGACTGTGGCTGGCTTAGGTAGCTCTCCAATTTCTAAATTACAAGTCTTTGACCAAAACTGGTCCATCGTTTTCAATTGTTTCGGAGATTGTGCAGATACTGAAAATATTGATCTTGCGGAAGGTTTGTATCGGATAAAAGCAGCACTTAATAATAGCAGCTGGCAGGAAATCTGTGAAATAACGGATGAAGTCAATCTCGAATCTGGTGGAAGCACCGACCCTGGATCTGGTGGCGGAGGAGGTGGTGGAACAGATCCAAATCCCCCGACATCAAACGGAGTAGACCTAGAATTGTCAATGACTGCAGCAGAAACAGAATATATTATTTATGAGTACATCAACTACACTTTGACCCTAACCAATAATGGATCAGATGAGAGTAGCAATATTGAGGTAGAGGCCAAACTACCTGCTGGAACTGTTTATTCCAGCCATGTATCCAGCAACGGTGGTGACTATAATGCATGGAATGGAATATGGACTGCAGGAGATTTGGCTGGAGGGGAAACCGCTGTCTTAGAACTTCGGCTGTTTGTATTAAATGACGATCAAGACATCACTAATTTTGCGCAGGTTTTTGATGCGGGTGGAACGGATGTTGACTCTTCCCCAGGAAATAATAACACTAATACTCCATCTGAAGATGATGAAGCGACAGTATCGGTTCCTGCTGGAACAAGGACTTTGGGAACTGTTGGGGTGCAGCTGGCACAAAATCGTTTTATTGTTCTCACTAATTTGTATCCTAATCCGGCTAATGAAGAATTGAACCTTCAAATGATGGCTAATGAAGAATCAACGGAACGTTTAGAAATTTATGATTCTTTTGGATCCTTAAAGGGCGCTGTGGAAATCGATTTAACAGAAGGGATTAACCAATTGGGATTAAACATTGAAAACTTTCCAACAGGGATGTATTATATCCTATTTGATACCGATAATAGCCACGAGCCGATTCGTTTTATAAAGCAGAGGTTATAGAGATAAGGAGAGCTTAATGTTTAGATACAAAAAAGGTCAAGTGTAGAATCGATGATGTAGGGCTGTTGCGTTTTATACTGCGAATGAGGGTAAAGAAGTGATTTTACCTCTGACTGGCTTTCAGAACCCTTGCCAAGCTAAAGCTCGCTCGCGGGGTTCCGAAAGCTAGGCAACTGGAAAGCTTTGTCTAAGATCATAATAACTTTTTTATCCTACGTTCAGTATAGAAATATAGGAGAGTCTTCAAAAAATGGTGTCTTTCTCACGCAACCCCTAACCCCTAAAGGGGAAATCTGCCCGCAGACACCATTTATTGAACATTATCAAATATAGTCCGATTTCGCTTTAGGGCACATAGTGATTTCATTCCATCTCACCGAAACCATTCCATCACGGCTCCTCTCGCTGCCAGCAATTCGGCTCCCTCTTTTTCTGTCAAACCCTTCCAAGCCTTACTCTCTTGTTGTGCCAAATAAAAATCCTTGTAATGTACCGAAAAATAGACCATAGCATAGAAAAGGAGAACGCCAACTAATAATTTCCAACTCAAGGTGAATAAAGCTATCAATAGTAAAATTAATGTTGGAATCATAAAAATGACTAAGGACAAACCGAGGATAACAGAACCATAAAAGGCAGGAAGCTTCACTTTTTTATCCGCAAAAGATCGAGCGATTCCAAACGGAATCTTATAAGATACATAGCCGATTAACCAAAAAGGAAGCCCAAGCAGAAAGAATAAATTATAGCCAAAAGAGTAATAGTTCGGTTGTGCAACGCCAAAATCAGTTAGTTTGTTTTGGTCTAGGAGTTGTTGGTAGTGTTCAACTTGTTGTCGGAGTTTTTCTTTATCATCAGTGTCCATTGTGTTAATGGTCTTGGTGATATGGAGTTCCTCGAGGATGGGCTGATTGCTTCTGATTTTATAAGGCAGTAACGTTTTATTCCGGTCATTTCTTTTGTAAGTAAGAATATGATCTGTAAAAGGAGCATCCGCATCATCGGCGATATGGACAACGGTTTCTTTTAGTTGTCGCGTAATTTCATCCGTTATTTTTTTGACTGCTTTTCTTGGATTCTCTTTGTAAGCATCTAGGTAATCTTCAAGAAGAATAGGATCGCCAACAGCGTTCATCATTTCGCTGCGGAGTTCATTGGCAGCGGTATAATTAACAGCAAGCGGGAGAATACAATATTTCCCTTTAGGGTGTTTTTCAAAAGCGCCTAACAATAATCTAGCGGTTCCTTTTTGGATGGGTCGGAGCTTTTTTTCATGTTTCGTTTGTCCTTCCGCCAGCACTAAAATATTTTTGCCTTTCCCTAATAAATCATAGCATCGTTCAAAAGTATCCTGATTGTTTTTTAAACTACTATAGCCATCTCTGAAACGAAATACCGGAATGGTTTTTATCTGGTTTAGAAACCAAATAACAATGGGTTTGACAAATAAATCACCACGCAATAAAAAACGAGTAGTAGGCCCAATATGAGCTGCTACAAAGATGGGATCTAAAAAGGCAGTCGGATGGTTGACTGCAAAAAGAACAGCTCGATCTTTCGGTATTTTCTCTTCACCATAGAAATAAAGCTTCTTAAAATAGAAGTGGAATAGAATTCGAATGAATGGCTTTAGTATGTAGTAAATCATTTAAAAATCTTGTAGTTCAGTTCGTTTTTTCAATAAAGCGATTTTGACATCTTCTGATAGTTTTCCCGCAGCCCAAGCCATCCGCCACTTAGCGAAGTACTCCTGATAAATTAAGGCGAAGTAACCCCAAAATGGCAGTAAGATAATAAAGAAGAGCCATTTTACTTTTCCTATAGACAAACAAAGTACGGCTAAGGAAAGATAATAAACCAAAAGGCCTCCAATACCCACACAAATACCTATTGACATTTTCTCTTCCACATCTCTTACTTTATTCTCTTTGAAATGCTTTGCATATTTTACTGGCAGAAGATTCCCAAGGTAACCGAGAAGAAAAGGCAGAAAGCCCAATAACAAAATAAATACGCCTGTCCATTTTGGAAAGAAAGGGTTAACCAAAGCCCAGTCACTTAAGTTTAGTTGTGCTAGTTCAGAGTGATAAGCTTCGAGTCGTTTTCTTATTTTGGTTTTATCCGAATCGGATAGTTGATTGACTTTTTTTGCAATTCTAATTTCACTTAGCAGGCGTTTTTCATTTTTCCTTTCAACAATCGGAAAGATACCATCATTGTGTTCATTTCGATATAATTGTAACAACTGTTCCGTAAATATTTCATCATCTTTCTTCTCAATTATAACAATATGATTTCGAAGTCGTTTATCTAGCTCTTCGGTAATAGATCTGATGGCGTCCTGAGGATGAAGGTCGTACTGCGCCATGTATTCCTGAACAGCAATAGGAGCCCCAAAGTCCAGCATGATCTCGCTACGAAATTCATCAGGATAGGTGTAGTTGACACCGACAGGAACAATCTGAATATCCAGTGTTCTGTATTTTTCCAAAGTTCCAAAAGCCAACCTCGCCGTTCCCTTTCGCAATGGCCGTAATCGTTTTTCCTGAAGGCAACCCCCTTCTGCCATTATCAAAATGGTTTTTCCAGCATTAATGGCTTCAAAGCATTTTTCCAGTGTCGTGAGATTACTTTTTATTTTACTGTAACCTCCATCTTTCATTCGGAAGATCGGTAAAATGTTTACGCTTCTCAGCAACTTAGCATGCCAGGACTTTTTGAATAGGTTACCTCGGGCTAGAAAATGCAGTGGTTCAGATAAGTGCGTCGCTAACAAACAAGGTTCAATAAAAATAGTAGGATGGTTAATGGCAAGAATGACCGGTTTCTCCCAAGGGATACGTTCCTCGTTGGTGAAATATATTTTCCGAAAAGTAGTTCGAATCGCAATTTGGGCGAGCGGTCTGACTAGTTTGTATAGCATTTATTGTTTACCAAATTCCATCGCGGTGAAGCTTTGGGCCGTATAGTGATTTACTAATGTGTTGAAGAATAGGAGATAGCAATACCAGCCTAAACCTTTCTTCGCAAAAGGTAAAGATAAAATACTTTAGTAAGAACGGGAAATTAACTTAAAACACTCTAGTTTGTAGTCGTTCAATTGTTGGTTTGGCGACTTTGGCTTTCCAAGCATGGTCGCTGGTAGTCAGTAAGGCCAGTAGGTTGTTTTCGCCAAATATATTAGCAGTCATATCTGGATCTGCTCCAAGCTTAACTAAGGTACGGAGCAATTCCTCCAAATTAGAAGGAACGATTTGGCGCCATATTTCAACACCATTAGAACCCAGGTAATGAATTAACCCTGCCCGATGTCCATAGGCGGAACGTTGTTGAACAACCTCGGGATATTGTGTCAGGTGATCATTCAAAGCATGGATATGACCACTAAGAAGAATATCAACAGCTGTTTCAAAATGAGGATTGTGTTTGACAGAAGATAAGGGCTCTACAGCGGTCCAATCCTCAAAACCATATGCCTTGGCTACCGTAAATTGGAAATCTTCCAAGTCCATTTCTGAATCCAATATTACGGTAGGAGAACAAGCAATCAGCTCAGGATGATGATTTGAAATTTCAATAGCAACTGCGGGGTTCCCCACTTTATAATGACGTAGTAAGTTAAGGCTGTAATTTTCCAGCTCTTCAAGAACAGAAGAGTAGGAGAGTCGGTGCTCAATGATGGAATGATGCAGTTGTTGTACCGTAACCACTGCTTCGGGTTGATATATGTTATGGGTGTTCAAGGGTGAAATCTAATTTGAAGGGAAAGTAAAGTTAATATAGAAAAGGAGAGAATGGCAGGAAAGAAGGTTTTTTCAATTGTTAATGGTTTAGGGCTGAATGGGAAGGGCGGTGCAGTTTTAAAACGTAGTAGTAATATTGAAGGTATGGAGAGAATTAAGTTTTCAGATGGTCTTTAATAGTTGTGAAAATAAAAGATGGAATCCTTTGTTACTACAAAAAGCAATGTTAATTTTGCCCATCTTATCCGGCCCCGTAGTTCAACTGGATAGAATTTCGGATTTCGGCTCCGAAGGTTGCAGGTTCGAACCCTGCCGGGGTCACAATAGCCCACTAAATTTTTAGTGGGCTATTCTCTTTCAGCAATTATGATTTTTTACGTTTACGTACTTCACAGTACAACTTTCATGAAGGCTTAACCCTATTTTCCACCGCTGCAATATCATCATACTCATCAGCATTAGAAAGAGATGGAAAGAGCTTCGACCAAGATAATGCCGCCAACACCGCTACACTCCCACCCAAAACAACAGCTCCAATAGGACCAAGAAAACGTGCCGCCACTCCGCTTTCAAATTCTCCTAATTCGTTGGAAGCGGAGATAAATATGTAAGATACCGAAGAGACTCTACCTCGCATCGCATCAGGAGTTGCCAATTGAATCATAGATTGTCTAACATAAACCGAGATCATATCTGCCGCTCTAGTGATCGCCATCATGACCATGGAAATCCAGAATATTTTTGAGAAGGCAAAGCCCAGTATTGCAAGCCCGTAGGCCGATCATCCCCAACAGAAAGGCAGATTCCTCCACTGACCTGGTTGTGCGTGCAAGATCATAAACCTGCCATCCAATGGCTACAGAAACCATTTGACGAGCTGCAGATATGATCGCTCTCCCAATTAAAAAATTGCGGTAGCTTCTATGTTCAAATATCTCGAAGGAGGGGGTGAGTTGTTTTAAGTCCAAAATTAATTTTTAAGTAGAATGGAATTCGTATGTTGGGGTTAGGAAAAAGAGAGGGAGTCCGTTAATTATATCCGAAATTGAATAGTTAATGCATTTTATGGAATACCTAAATCATTTTTCGAATCATATATTTGCTTTAACAACTAGTCATAAACACAACAGTATAGATAAATAAAATGAAACCAAATAATACAACCACCACAAAAAGAGGATTTTTTACCTACGAGAACGGTACCGTTGCACTAATGGCTTTGACCTTTGGTGCTTTGTTTTTTGACCGATTGGCATTGAATTACCTCGGCCCCTATGTTGCCAAAGATTTGGGGCTAAACAATACCCAACTCGGTATCCTGGCAGGAGGATTGGCCTTAGCCTGGGCCTTTTCAAGTTATTTTACGACGGCTTGGTCAGAAAAAAGAAACCGTAATAAACTCGTCTTTGTTTTAGCAATCCTTGTATTTTCGATTTGCTCCTTTGGTTCTGGTTTAGCAGTTGGATTTGCAACACTTTTGGTTGCTCGAATCATCATGGGATTGGCGGAAGGACCAGTCATTCCATTAGCACAATTATTTGTAGAGCGCGAATCATCGCCCAATCGTTTGGGGATCAACGTCGGACTTTTGCAAGCAATCGGAGGAGCGTTGTTTGGGTCGATATTGGCACCCGTTATTTTGATTGGAGTAGCAGAGGAAATAGGTTGGCGAACGGCATTTTATATTGCAGGTGCTCCAGGTTTGTTATTAGCCGTTATTGCTTTCTTTTACATCAAATCATCTACCGCAGAAAGTGCAGGAAAGGGAGAAGATAAAAAATTGAATGTTGGCGAATTACTAAAGTACCACAATATTAAATGGGGCCTGCTTGTAGCTTGCTGTGTGATGGGCTGGTGGTTTTCAACATTACCTTTTATTACAAAATATTTTACGGATGTGCAGGGAATGACTGGAGAAGAAATGCAAAAGACGATGGGTTTGCTAGGAA
>CAZDTI010000388.1:0-8339 GCA_964508085.1 uncultured Saprospiraceae bacterium
ACTGCACAATAACTAAATCCGTAATATAATATCGCGTAGCCGGATCTTTAATTGGGGTATAAGCGTGATGAAAAACACAAACCGTCTTAAAATCGTCCCGCAATTGATCCATCACCTCATCGGAATGCCCTTCGGTTGTTTTTATTTTATAGACATTGTTAAAAATCGGCTTGATTTCGTTAACCTGTCCACTTCTGTAAATGTCACCAATTAGTTTTTTGTCAGAAAGGATGGCTGTAAAATAAGACGCTTCTTTCTGAATGCGAATGCGGTGACCACCGCGATAGAGTACATTGTATTTAGCTGGCATAATTAAGTGATTGTTTAAATTGATAGCTCCCCCAATATATCACAACTCTGTGAAAGATGGTAAAAAAATAAAGGTTAAAAAATTACTCACCCAAGACTTCGAGGAGCCGACCTATCCTTATCATCGCTCCGTCGTTCGGGAAGATAATAACACCCCACATGTAAAACTCTGGAGAGGCGAAGCTATTTTGATACAATCTGTGCTAGGACCATGAGGCTGAAGGAGCAAAAAAATGTCTCACAGAAGCAAAACTGCCCACTCCCTTTCCTTTTTTGTTGATTGACCGACTTCTTTTGTGTTTTTCAATAATCCACATTATAATTCTCTTGTTTTTATTCTTAAGGTTCTTTGCGGTAAGAAAACAGTTAGAGAAAGTTTAGAGTAATCACAATTGGCCCATACAACTTAAAGCTCCGCAGCCCCTAGTGGAAGGAGGCCCAGAGTAATACTCCTGAAGCATAGTCCTTATGCTATTTGGGAAAATTGAATCTAAATCGGTTTTTGATTTAGAAATGTATGTGGGGCTATCTCCATCGTCTGATTTAGATGGCTGTGACAGAACTTATGTGGGGGAGTTCGGCCAGATCTCCATTGTAGAAATGAACTTTTTTTTGTTGATTGACCGACTTCTTTCCTATTTTTCATTCACCCGAATGGTAAAATTTATTATTTTTACCTCCTAAAGAAAGTAGAAAAGTAGCAGCAGGAAGTTTATAAATAATTATTAAACACATTAAACTCATACAACTTATCTCTCTGCGAACCTACTATTTCGGTTATTAACTTATTTCTTAATCAAGTAAAATTCAAATTATGAAAATATTTTTTACGCGATGTATATCCTTTTTATTCCTTTTGGGAATGACTACTGTCCTCAGTGCGCAAGTTGTATATTGGGGAGATGAACCTGGTCAAGGTGATTTTGATGGCGGACTGAATGGCTGGACTTCCAATACCGTTTCTACTACTGGTATAGATACAACGTGGGAATGGGTATCCAATGGGCTCATTACAGGTGGTTTAGTTGGCGCTGGACAAGATGTTACTATTGCTTCACCGACTGCTTCTAATGGGGCTATGGTTTTTAATGCGGATAAATTTTCTACTGCAGCCACTGGTAATGTTCCTCCTCAGCCATATCCACAATATGTAGAAGAACTTATATCTCCAACCATAGATTTGAGCGCCGTTCCTGAAGGAACAGCAATGGCTATTCAATTTTCTCAAGCTTTTTTATGGCTTCAGGAAGCAAACGGATATAATTATTTTTCTAATTATTCAGTAAGTACAGACGATGGTGCAACTTGGTCACCTTTAGCTGATTGTAACCCTGGTGCACCAAATTTATCCACCAACAGCCAAGCAGACCTTTTAAATAATACCGTTAATCGTAGAATACCTGTAGGTTTAAATGCTGCGGGCTCTAGTACAGTCCGGATCAAATTTACTTTTGCTGGGAATTTTTATGTTTGGGCATTAGATGATATCAAAATCACAGAGCGTGCTATTCAGAATGACGTATCTGTAGCTGAAGGATGGTATGCAACGTCGCCTAATAAGATGATTCCAATATCTCAAGTAGAGCCAATGTCTTTTATGACGGATGTAGGAAATTTTGGAGGAAACACCGCAGGGGATGTTGTTCTAAACCTTTCGATTACTGATGATTCAGGAACAGAAGTATATTCGGTAAATGAAGTTTATGGTACATTAGCTGCTGACTCTCTGGATGAGAATCGGATATTTGGTGATTTTACGCCATCGAATATAGGAGTGTATACAGCTACCTACCAAGTAACTTCTGATTCAATGGATCAAAATATGGATAACAATACGCTTTCATTTTCTTGGGAAGTAACAGAAGGAACTTTTGCTAAAGAGGATGATGCATCCTCTTCTATCCAACCATTGAGTTCTAACTGGGACGAAGATATTGCAGAGTCCTGGTCTTTTGGAAATCATTTTTACATCGTAAATGGAGGAGACCTCAAAGGAAACTTTGCTGAATTTGTGATTGATAATCCTAATGCATCTGCTGATCTTACTGTAAATCTTAAATTATTCAAATGGAACGCTCCTGTTGACGAATGGTCCTCGGATCCTGATCCAGTCGGTTCTGCATTTTATTTTTGCAGTCCAGATGACAGAGAAATAGCAGGTAGAGCGACCTATACCATCATGGGTAATGAAGGCAATGGAATCATTTCAGTACCCTTACTCGATGAATTGTCATTATTGCAAGGGGTTACCTTAGAAGATAATACTCATTATATCCTAATGGTTGAAATCATAAATACGGATGATGATGCTTCTAATATCATAGCGCTAGGAGCGAATCGTGAAGTAAATTATCAACCTTCTAATTTTGCTTATCGGTCAATAGGCTTCCCTAGAAATGGTAGTATGCTCGGCATAAACACATCAGGCCCTCTCGATGAAGCAGCTTTCAACTATATTGGGTTTGGCCAGGAGGTTGTTCCTGTTGTTCGCTTAGTTATTGGTGAAAAAATAGTAAGCAACACGGTCAATATATTGGAAGGTGCTAAAGTGAATATATTCCCTAGCCCGGCAGATAAAGATATGACAGTAGAGGTCGAATTGGCTCAACTTTATGATGATGCTAGCGTTAGTATTATTGATGCAGCAGGCAGAATGCTTTCTACACAGCACTTTACTTCACTGCAAACAGAGTACATCTCCTACAATACTACCAACTGGGCCAATGGTAACTACTTCCTAAGAGTAGCTACTAAGGACGGTGTAAAAACAAAGAGCTTTATTGTACAACATTAATTCTTACTCATGGCTTTTGCCAATAGATTTCTTATGTAAGATTAAAGACAGCCAGAAAGTAATTCGCTTACTTCCTGGCTGCTTTTATTAGCGTTTGCACGTTCTAAAAGTATGAATTTTTATGCAGGCTCGCTGTAGAAACGAACTTACTGCCCTTCTATCTACTAACATTTCAAAACTCATTAGTATGATAAATAAAACGACTGTTCACAAATGCCTTTTGGTGTTATGTTTAATTTCTACATTTCTTAACAATACACAGGCACAAATTTTTTGGGAAGAATCTTTTACTGATACGGTAGCAGTCTTCCCCGAAGGTTGGTCTACATTTGACAACAATGCTGGAGGGGGAATTTGGGAAGTAACGAATTTTGGCCCTACAGGACCCTATGCGCTTCCGGACCCTAGTTGGCAGATCCAGAGCACTAATAATCACTGGATCATGTTTGACTCAGACTTCGATTGCTCCGGTGATCAGGATGCTTGGGTAGTAACCAGTGCCATAGATTGCTCGGATAAAGAAGAGGTTTGGCTAAGATTCGATCAATTCTATTTTAACTTTTATTGTAAAACGTATATTCGAATTACAACGGACGAAGCTACTCCACTGGCCGATTGGGAAGAGATACAATTGAATGTTTTATCCGATGATTATAATCAAGAAGGACCTCCAAGTGTATTACTAGACATTACCGAATACGCTGCTCTGGAAGATTCGGTCTATATTGGCTTTGAATTTAGAAACGTAGCAGGCCAATCTCCTAATATTGGTTTCGATGGATGTGGATACAACTGGCAAATTGATAGTATCCAGCTTTTTGATGTAAATCCAACACCAGATAACGATCTGTCGATCTACAATAATTTTTTCGCCATAGGGCCCAACGTCCTCTGGCCTGCATCTCAATTGGAACCCTTTGGTTTTATGGCAGATGTAGTTAACAATGGACAAGTAGCGCAGACTGCTGTCGAAATTGCACTCGAAATAGAAGAGGCTGCTTCAGGGAGTATTGTACATAGTGAATTGCTTAACCTAACGGATATTGGTTTCCCTTCTATTGGAGAAAACGAGGTGGTCGAAAATCAACTTTTTGCTAGTTCTGGTTTTCTAGCAAATGAAACAGAAATAAAATACAAAGGAACTTATACGATTACTTCTGATTCAATCGATGCACTCCCAGAAGACAATATTAGCACATTCGATTTTGAAGTAACGTCCTCTGTTTTTGCAAAAGAAGACAGCTCAACGATTTCAATCGTTCCCATGTCGGTTGACTGGCCAGACAATGCTCCATTTTCCTGGGCCTTTGGCAATCATTTTCACACCCCCAATGGAGAAGGCTGGTACGCGGATGAAGCTATTTTTGCACTGGGAAACCCCGGTTCGGTAGCAGGGAAAAAGGTAAGGGCGATCCTCTATAAGTGGGATAATATTAACGTCGGTTTACCTACATTGGTGGCACCAACAGATAGAACCATTATTGCCTCTAACGAATATACAATTACTGGCTTTGAAGGAGAAGGAAACCTCATATCGGTAGATTTGCTAAATGCAAATAGTGAAAAAGGGGTAGCCTTGGAGAATGGAGGAGACTATATATTGATGTTGAGTTATGAAACGACCAATCAATCAACTCCGGTCGCCTTCGCTGGAAACGAGGACAGAGATTTTGCCGCACAAATTTATCGCTCAGAGCAATTGGGTACACCCAGATATGCAGGCATCCTGATGATTGGCGAACTCACCGGAGGGACCTTTAACACCGTCGGCTTTGGTCGCGAGGTTGTCCCTACTGTCCGTATGCACATAACGGATGATGAACCAATAGCTGTCAAATCTGTTCTATCTGAATTAAATAAAATAGAGCTGTTTCCAAATCCAGTAAAAGATAAGGTAAATGTTCAACTAGAAATGGCTTCTTTACAAGAAGAACTCCGAATTTCAATTATAGATGAAAGCGGAAAGATTTGTCAACAAATGGATTTAACTCAGGTGTTAAATACCGAATTACAACTGGAAGTAAGCAATTTGCCAATTGGAAATTACTTCTTGAACATAGATACAATAGAAGGACAAAGATCTTTGCCTTTTGTCGTGCATAGGTAAAAAAGAAAAAAGGTTCTTTGCGGTCTTCTTGGAACCTTTTTATACTTTTGTCGCCCAAATAGATTTGTATGTTATTGCATTGCCCCTATAAGACTAAGTAGATGATTTTATTTTTCACGAAGGTTATGATTCCTTTTGTAAAAATGGATATCGAACCTAAAAATTATTGCAAATGAATTTTAAAAGTACATTAACTAGAAATTTGATTCTGGCGGTTTTGGTTGCCTTTACAGGTAGCCTTTCTGCTCAGGTTTTTTATTCAGAAGATTTTGCAGAAGGACTCCCTGCAGGATGGACTAGTGAAGATATCTCTGATGACTTTAATGCCATCTGGGAGTATTGTGAGTCTGTCAACCCTCTGGGCGCGAACTGTTCGGGGACTTTTGGTCAGGGTACCTTTATGTCAGCTACTCCAGATAATGGATTTATGACGGTAAACTCTGATGCGGCTGCCACCGCAAATCACGGCAGTAATCCACACATCTCCGTTTTAACTACTACCCCTATTGACTGTTCTATGGAGCCAGCTGTTTTTATTGGCTTTGCTGCACAAATCGGTACCTTTGAATTGGATGCCAGTACTAGTGCTATTCTAAGAGTTAGTAATAATGGAGGTACAGACTGGGTAGAATATACTTGCTTTCCTGGAGTAGGTACTGTTTTTAGTAGTAACCCATATGGTGTTGCTATTGACATTTCTGATACTGCTGGTGGAGAATCTGCTGTAATATTGCAATGGCAATGGACAGCAGGATGGGAGTATTTCTTGAATATTGATGATGTTATCTTGTCTGGTGAAGACCCGACCCCTCCTCACGATATGCGTGTGAACCAAAATTTTTATGCGCATGCTCCAAACGCACAAACTCCAATTTCTCAGATTGAAACATTTGGTTTCTTGGCAGATATTGAAAACATAGGAGCAAATACTCAGACCAATGTCGTTTTAAGAGTAGATATAGAAGCAGATGCCAACCCAGGTAATATCATTTTTACGGATTCATTAGAATACGGAAGTATTGCACCAGATTCATTAGCTGAAAATCAACTTTTTGCATCTGCCGGATTTACTCCTCCTGATGAGATTGCTGCATATACTGGAACCTATACCATTGAGGCAGATTCTGCCGATGCTGACCTGACTAACAATAGTCTTATGTTTGACTTCGAAATAACGGAGAATACCTTTGCAAAAGAAAGAGGAGTTACTCGTGTATTGGGCTCTGCTCCAGGAAACTGGGAGGATGAGGAAAACCTCTCCTGGGCTTATGGTTGTTCCTATTTTGTGGTAAATGGTGAGGACATGTTTGCAAACCATGCCGTTTTTGGAGTTGCTAATACCGCAAATTCACCTGCTCCTGAAGACGGAACAGTTAGACTCGCCCTTTATAAATGGGAAGATAGCGCCACAGAAGGAACAATCGGTGTGTGTGATGGTCTTGAAAGAACTATTGTTGGTTTTGCCAATTACAACGTAACTGGTGACGAGCCGTCTGCTGTAGCCGAGTCGAGTCTAATAACAGTAGATTTAATAGATAACACGTCATTATTGCCAGGTGTACCCTTAGAAGATAATACAAACTATATATTGATGTTAGAGTACTTTGCTCCTGATGACCAAACGGCCATCTCTTACCTTGGCTCGGGTGAATATGACTACGGCGCACAGACCTTACGTACAGAAGCATTAGGAATAGAGGAATCTCGCTATGGCGTATTTATGCTTATTGCAGATCCAACTGATCAAGATAATTATGGTGACTTGGCCTTTAACCCAGGTGGTTTCAGTGGCGGGTTTAATACACCAGTTGCTCGTTTGATTGTGGATGAAGAACGCATCGTGAGTAGTATCATTACCTTATCTGAAGATAACATAATCAATGTATTCCCATCTCCTGCACGAAATCACATCAATGTAGATTTGGAATTGACGGAATTACAGGACAAAGTTACTTTGAGCTTGGTTAATATTACAGGAACAAGACTGGGATACCACACCTTGGAAAATGTTCAGAAGGATTCTTACCGTTTTGATGTGAGTAACATGCCGGCGGGTAGCTACTTCCTGAATGTAAGTACAGCGAAAGGAAGTAGAAATATTCCTGTTGTAATTGCCAAATAATCAGAAGATTCAGTTGTCAGATTCAATATCTTTCGGACAATTGCTATAAATAGAAGAACAGGCGTTTTGGAGCAATCCAAAACGCCTGTTTCTACTAGGCTGGTCTTTCCAAACCCTAGTTCTTCCGCTATAGAGTCCTATTAGAAAGCCGCGATATAGTGACGGGCTGGGAAAGTGGTTCTCATGAAGGAGCAGTGTTAGTCTACTAATTTATACCACCTCTGAAACGATCTCAAACTCCCCAATCTCCACTTGCCCCCTCAATAAATCCTCCATCGTTTCCCGCTCCCGAATCAAATAATGTTTACCCTTGTGTAACAATACTTCCGCAGGTCTAAATCGAGAGTTATAATTCGAAGCCATAGAAAAGCAATAAGCCCCCGCATTATGAAAACACAAAATGTCCCCAGCCTGAATTTCATTTAATTTTCTATTGACACCAAAAGTATCCGTTTCACAAATATAACCCACCACGTTATAGATACGTTTCTTAGCATCTGGCCTGCTGATATTAGTGATCTCATGATGCCCATCATAAAACATAGGGCGAATAAAATGATTCATTCCAGAATCCACTCCAGCAAAAATCGTAGAAATGGTTTGTTTTACCACATTCACTTTCGTTAAAAAGAAACCCGATTCGCTCACCAAAAACTTTCCAGGTTCAAAAACCAAAGCCAATTCTCGTCCGTAGTTTTTGCAAAAAGTGTTGAATCGTTCAGACAGACTCTTTCCTAGGTTTTCAATATTAGTCGCATTTCCATTCGGCTTATAAGGTACCTTAAACCCAGAACCAAAATCAATGAATGCCAAATCCGGAAAGGCAATGGCTTGATTGAATAGAATCTCTGCACCTCGCAAAAATACTTCCGCATCTAATATGTCCGATCCAGTGTGCATGTGTAAACCTTCCACTTTTAATCCCGTAGCTGTAATCACTCTATGCACTAGCGGCATTTGATGAATAGAAATTCCAAACTTAGAATCGATGTGACCAACTGAAATTT
>CAZDTI010000389.1:0-8320 GCA_964508085.1 uncultured Saprospiraceae bacterium
CTTCAGCATTGTCAATCCTTCTGGACTCAGCTGACAAACCTCCCGCACCATCCGACTCGGCATCTGCGCATTGCAATACACATCCGGTAATTGCTCAAAACGCTTCGACTGAATAAGCCGCGCCGTAACCACCCGATCCACAATATCCTGACTGGTCTCCGAAGGTCGCTCCGTACTGGATAATTTATCATAAGAAACCGGTGTCACCTCCACATGCAAATCAATACGATCGAGCAACGGTCCAGATATCTTATTCAAATACCGTTGCACCACACCAGCCCCACAAACACAATCCTTCTCCGGATGATTATAATACCCACAAGGACAGGGATTCATAGAAGCCACCAGCATAAAACTAGCAGGATAATCGACCGATATTCTTGCGCGAGATATCGTTACCTTCCGTTCTTCCATCGGTTGACGAAGTACCTCCAAAACCGTTCGTTTAAACTCCGGCAGTTCATCCAAAAACAAAACGCCGTGGTGAGCCAGAGAAATTTCTCCCGGTTGTGGATTAGAACCTCCACCCACCAAAGCGGCGTCACTCACGGTATGATGTGGTGACCGAAAAGGGCGAATGGTAACCAAAGCTCCATTCTTAGCCAACAATCCAGCTACGGAATGAATCTTAGTCGTTTCTAAAGCTTCGCGCAAATTGAGTGGAGGGAGTATGGTTGGCATTCGACGTGCAAGCATTGTTTTTCCAGCACCGGGTGGGCCGATTAAAATAACGTTGTGCCCTCCAGCGGCGGCAAGCTCTAATGCCCGTTTGATGTTTTCCTGGCCTTTGACGTCAGAGAAATCAACGTCATAACTATTTCCGTTGCCTTTGAATAATTCCCGAGTGTCTTGCTGGACACGTTCTAATGTATTTGTATTGTTGAAGAAACCAACGACTTCTGTTAAGTTTTCAGCGGCGTAGACTTCGAGTTGATCTACTATAGCGGCTTCGCGTGCGTTTATCTTTGGAACGATCAGCCCTTTGTAGCCTTCCTTTCTAGCTTGAATAGCCATGGGTAACACTCCTTTTACGGGGCGCAGTCCACCGTCCAAAGAAAGTTCTCCCATTATGATGTACTCATGTAGGGAACTAGTGTCGAGTCCTCCGCAAGTACCCAATACGCCAACGGCGATCGGCAAATCATAAGCCGCCCCTTCTTTACGAATATCCGCTGGGGCAAGGTTGACTGTTATTTTATTTCGTGGCAGCTTAAAGCCAATGTTCTTAACCGCTGCCGCGACTCGTTGCCAACCTTCACGGACAGCACTATCGGGTAAGCCAACGAGGTTGTAGAAATTTTTTCCTTCAAGGACATGACCTCCAGAGTTGACTTCTACTGTAATGGTTTGTGCATCAACGCCCTGTACTGCACTTGCGTATGTTTTTACCAGCATCTGATATATAGATTTTAAGTTTTGAAAATAAACGGTCTATATATAGGTTGCAGAAAAAGGGAAATTCCATAAAAGGGGAGACGTATTTTTTTATTTAGATGTGTAAGAGTTTTATAATCATTTAATTAAACTAGAAATTTTTTTTTTTTTCAGAAAAGAATTTTTTGAAGAAAGTTCGTTTCTAAAGGGGAATTTCGCTTCTACAGCGGAGCTATAAGCGAAAGACCCACGTTCCATGAAGTTTAGTTACAGCTCCGCTGTAGAACTAAACTTCATTCGCCAAAACCAATCGCTCCAACTGATTCTCCAAAAGCCTCCTCGTCTCCTCAAAATAAACCTCCCAATCCTCAATAGTACTAATGGTATGATAGCTCGGCATCCTTTTCAAGTCCTCCAGCTTTTCCAGCCAGCCTTCCAATTTTTGCGATAAGCTTTTCACTGCACTCTCCAATTTTTTCAATTCCGTAATGCCCTCCGATTTTGCCAGCATAATACCGCTTTTCAACTGCTGACTGATTTCCCGAACACGTTCCAGGTCATTGGCCTTGTAGGCTTGGTTCAGTTCTACAAAAATCTGTTCCGCCTGATCGTGGAAGTCATCGATGACACGGTCGGGATGGCATTTTAGAGACGTTTGACGATACAATTTTTTCAGTTCTTTTTGCTCCTGTTTGCTAAGGACGGCCAACTTTTGTTTTTTGGATAGCGCATGCGATTCCGTGTAGTCTTCATGGTCTTTTTTAGCTGCTTCATAATCTTCTTGTCGGGAGGCGTCCTCTGCTGCTTCTCGGGCTGCTTTTATTTTACTTTGTAATAATATTTTTTGTAGCAAATCACCAAGTCGTTCGCTGTGCATTTTACTGAAGCGATGTAGTGTTTTTTGCGTTTCGTTGTATTCATTGCTGGTTGCTGAAATTTCTTCTTCTAGGCGTTGCATTTCTCTGCGCAAGTTGTCAATAGGTGGTTCAATGCAGGCGCGTAATGGCCGATGGTATTTGATAAATTGCTTGGATAAAAGCAAAGCCTCCTCGTAGTTTTCTGATTCTAAAAGTGTACAGATGGCATCAACATTTTCATCTTTTCGATAGGCTTTCAATTCTTTTAAGCGTAGACCGATAAATTCAACATCTCCAATATTTAACAATACTTTCACTACACTCAGTTTTTTCAAAAGATCAGTTGTTGAATTAGGTGGCTTTTTTTCTGTTGTTGATAATTGATTGACAATACTGAGGTATTCAAATTCTTCTTCGTATCCGATGGCCATGGTTGGTAAGGAAGAGGTAATCCAGAGTTCATCTTCTACCGGACCATTTTTATACCCCCAGGCATAATTCCCGGTCAGGACCGTTTTTTTATCAATGACCACAAACTTATGATCTATCAAATGTTCTTTATGTTCATCATCGAGATAGATTATTTTAGCACCTTGCTTGCTGATTTGCTTAAGGGTGTTGGATGTGTTTTGTTGATCATGTTCTTTTATTAACATTAGTTTTACATCAATTCCCTTCAATGCTTTTTTTTGCAATAAACCCATCAGACCAGAATCCTCCAACCAGCCGATGGCCAGATGAATACTTCGTCTGGCTTTAGTCAGCTGCTTGATTAGCTCAGGTCGGATTTCGTCTTTTTGAATGAGTTGTTGCGTCATAATTTTTGCTGTCGAAGCAGCTCCGTTATCTTTTCAATAGCTGTAGCGGCGGCAGGATGTTTTCTATTCTTGGCTTCTTCTAAATCCTCTAATGCCTCTTGATAATTCATTAGGTCAACATGTGCGACCCCACGGTTGTACCAGGAGTTAGCAGCATCAGGGTTTAGTTGAATAACCATCGTATAGTCAGCAATAGCGCCGCGTAGATGCGCTACTTCATAGCGAGCTTCTCCTCTGTTTGCGTAGGCGTTAATGTCATTGGGGCGGAGTTTTAGACTTGTTGTAAAGTCAGCAATAGCACCGCGATAATCTTTTAAGTCCATTTTGGCAAAGCCCCGATTATAAAAGGCATCTACATTATTAGGGTCTATGGTCAGTGATCTTGAGAAATCAGCAATGGCTTCTTTGTATTTTCCTAAATCATAAAGGGCATAGCCTCTACTGTAGAAGGCAGCTGCATGACCAGCATTTAGTTCAATTACCTTTGAAAAATCAACAATAGCTGTGTCGTAATTTTTAACATCATAATACAAACAACCTCGCTCCATATACGTTTCTACATCTGTTGGTGCCAGAGTTATAGCCTGTTCAAAATCTTCTAATGCATCTGCTATATCACCAATTAGCATACGAGCAATGCCAGAGGTTCTATAAGCTTCAGCATCTGCCGGCCGAATTTCAATTGCTTTACTGCAAGCATCGATCGCCTCCGGATACCGTTCTTCCTTTATAAACTGTTTCGCTTGTGTCAGCCAATTGTCAACCTCTCGTTTCAGTAGCTTATCCGTTATGTCTAATTGTAGTTTGGTGAAATTCGCCAAACCATGATGATGGATAATCAAGCTTTTATCTTTATCTACTTTTTTCATATTAAGATTAAACAAATCGAAAGAATAAGATCGAAAACAGGAAATGTTATTTCCTCAAAGATATTAAAATTACTAATCCTCAACTCATTGTATTCGCTAAGAAAAAGGTATATTTTTTTGCAGTCCATCTAAACTAGCCCGTTCCTCTCAGCTGATTTATTTTATTACATAATGTTTAATGGTAGTAAGTAAATAAACATCAGAAGAGCTTTGTTAATTATTTTTTTAAATAAAAAAATGTATTAATCAATCTGTTTTATATTTTTTTTCGTTTATATTTGTGATATACCGAAAAAAGCTAAGATGTTCTTTCTTAGTTTCCATTCGCAATTTTACTTGCAGCTTTCTACTAGTTACTAATTACAAAAAAATAGACACATTCTGATTGTAGCATTAGCTACAGGGCTATCTCTATTTTCCTTACAGGTTATACATATCATTTGTCTCTGGTGCTTTATCGCACTATTGACCCTAACATTGTTATTACATTATGACTGCACTGCTTTGAAAATCTATTTATTAACCAATATTTAACTCAGAAGTAATGAAGAAACTTGGAAAAACTAAGTTCATAAACCGGCTCCAAAGCGTGGTCGGTTTAAACAAAACACAATCTCTAAAGGTCTACGAAATGTTGCTCGACGATCGCCTAGTCCCTTCGCAGGAAATTCTTAAAACCGTAGAGGTTATTAAGGAAGTACCCGTCGAAGTGGTGAAGACGGTAGAGGTCATCAAAGAAGTAGAGGTGGTCCGCGAAGTACCAGTAGAAACGGTAAGAGAAGTCGCTACCATCAAAGAAGTTCAGGTAATGAAAGAAGTGCCTTACGAGGTAGTCAAAGAGAAAAACGTATTCCAGCCCATCAATGTAAACAGAGAGGTGGCTGTAGAAACGGTACGTGAGGTAACCTCCGTGCAAGAGGTAGAAGTCATTAAGGAAATACCAGTTACGGTAACCAATGAAATCGAAGTTTTCAAAGAAGTATCCGTCGTTAAAGAGGTGCCGGTTACTCTGGAAAATGTAACAGAGGTGATCAAAGAAGTGATCGTTGTCAAAGAAATTCCAGTACCCGTATACAGAGATCGCGAGGTTATCAAAAAAATAGAGGTCATTAAAGAAGTACCAGTAGAAGTGATCAAAGAAATTCAGTCCATCAAGGAAGTAGAAGTGATCAAAGAGGTACCTGTAGAAGTAATCAAAGAAGTAGAGGTCATCAAGGAAGTTATTGTAAAAGAAGAGGTTCCAGTAGAAGTAATCAAGGAGATTGAAAGAATCAAGGAAGTCGAAATCATCAAAGAGATTCCGGTGCAAGTGATCAAAGAGGTAGAGGTTATTAAAGAAATCGAAGTGATTAAAGAAGTACCTGTTGAGGTTAGAGTTGAAGTCCCTAAATTTAAAGAAATTGAAGTGATCAGAGAGGTCCCTGTCGAGGTAGAAAAGATTATTCACAAAGTAGATACCGTACAAGTGATTAAAGAGGTGAGTACGCCAATTATGGAAACAACCGAAAAGATCAAAACGGTAGAAATGATGAAGCAGATCAGCGTACCTGTAGAAACTGTTTTCGAAAAAGTAAAAGAAATCGAAGTTTTCAAAGAAGTGCCAATTCCTGTAGAAAACAGAGTAGAGAAAATCAAAGAAATCGAAGTGGTCAAAGAAATTCCTGTGGTGACCAACAACACAACAGAAACAATCAAAGAGATTACACTACGAGTGGAAGTACCAGTAGAACTACACCGTACAAACGAAATCGTCAAAGAGGTGTCAACTACAAAGGAAGTACCCGTAGTGGTAACCAACGAGGTGGAAGTGATCAAAGAAATCGAAGTAGTTCAAGAAGTACCAGTAGAAGTAACCAACCACGTTACCAAATTCCAGGAAGTAGAAGTAACCAGAGAAGTGGCCACTCCTGTTCCCCAGAATGTGGAGGTGATCAAAACCGTTCCTGTTCTTCAGGAAGTACCCGTTACTTTGGTCAATACCATAGAAGTACTCAAGCCTTTCGAAAGTACCAAGGAAATTCCGGTAGAAACAGTAAAAGAAGTACAATTGACACGCGACGTAATCAAAGAAGTACCAGTAGAGGTGATCAAAGAAGTAGAAGTGATCAAAGAAGTGGAAGTGGAAGTAACCAAAGAAGTAGAGGTGATCAAAGAGGTGATCAAAGAAGTAATGGTTACCAAAGAGGTTCCAGTAGAGGTGATCAAAGAAGTAGAAGTAATTCGCGAAGTAGAAGTGATCAAAGAAATACCAGTAGAAGTAATCAAGGAGGTTCAGGTAACAAAGCACGGAGAAGAAATCAGCCGTGAAATTGTAGACCGACCAAACCTTAAGACTTATCGTACCGGTAAAGAAAGAATGATTCGTACGAACAGAAAGTACGACGACAAAGGCATTACCGAAATCAATGTGCCAATCAATAACGACAAAGAAGATGACTACCTAAAGTGTGGAGAATACGAAGGAAAAAAAGTGACAGACAAAAAGAACAACGTTGCTGAATTCAAACACAAAAACGGAAAGTTCTACTTCGTGATGTACAACAATGACGGAAGCGTTCGCCTTCGTAGTGAAGGCTTCACTGACACCAAAGAAAGAGCTAAGGAATTGGCTGGCGTACTTCGCCTCAAAGACAGTAAGGAACACTATGCTACTATAGAACGAGGGGCTTACTTCATGGATATTCTATCTGATGAAAACGGAAGAGAAGTGGGACGAAGCTGTTTGAAAAAACAGGTGGTTTCTAATGGAACGGCTCCTGCCACTTTCGTGGAAAAACCAGAAAAAGAAGACGATTACCTGTCTTGTAAAAACTACGAAGGCAAAACCGTCACGGATAAAGTCAACAATATAGCTACATTCAAGCACAGCAATGGTCAATACTATTTTGTGATGTACAAAGCAGATGGCAGCGTCCGTTTACGCAGCGAAGGTTTCAAAACAATTGCGGGCAGAGACGACGAATTGAACAGCGTACTTCGATTAAGAGACAACCGCAATTTCTATGTTAGAAAAGAAAGAGGTGGTGCTTTTATGGACATCCTCTTTGATGAAACCGGACGGGAAGTGGGAAGAAGCTGCATGGAAAAAAGAGCAGAGCCAGAAAAGGCAGTAGCCACTAACATCATTACTTCTGTAGGAAGTACGTCTTCGCCAAATCAATTCGTAGAGCAGGCAGAGAAGCAAGACGATTACTTGAAAACGGCAGAGTACGCTGGCAGAAAAGTAAATGACAAAGAGAACAATGTTGCCTTGTTTAAGCACGACAACGGCCAATTCTACTTTGCACTTTATGACACGGCCGGAAATGTTCGCCTACGTAGTGAAGGTTTCAAATCAGCGACGGAGAGAGATCAGGAATTGTCCGGCGTTGTTCGTTTGAAAGACAACCGTGATTACTACCTCCGCAAAGAAGTAGGCAATTCTTACATTGACATTCTTTTTGATGAAACAGGCCGTGAAGTCGGTAGATCACCATTGCAAAAGAAAGGTGCCGCAAAAGGGGGAGGCCGCAAAGCTGATGCCGTCTACAAAGATGAAAAGTATGGCTTAAGCTCTAATAACCTTCAAATCATAGAAGGCATCGGACCAAAGATTGGCGGATTGCTGAATGATGGCGGTATCCACACTTGGAGACAATTAGCCGACAGCTCTACAGACAAACTACAGAAAATACTAGACGCCGCAGGGCCAAAGTATAAAATGCATAAGCCTAAGAGTTGGCCACAACAAGCAGGATTAGCTGCGGATGGCCACTGGGATAAATTGATTAAACTGCAAATAGACTTGGACGCAGGTAAGGACAATAACAGTGGTCCTACAGATTCTAAGTTAGAGCAACTGTTGATCAAAAAAGGTAAGATTAAAAAATAAGAAACTTCTGTTTGAAATTTTGAACTTACTGAGGGCGCGTCTGTGAAGGTGCGCCCTCGTTTTTTGCCTTACGTCAAAGACTTGTTGAATTATAAAGGAGAAGAGCATGGTTCGAGTAATCGTACCGAATTCGGAATGAATCACACAGAGTTCATAGAGCCTTCTAACGAACAAAATTATACAGCCTTTGCGCTCTTAGCGTTCTTTGCGGTTATTAAATTTTCGTCAAACTCGTAAAAATAAAATCCACAAACTTCTCCCCATTAATAAAGCCACCTCCCCATTCTTCATTATAATCCTTCATCAAGTCCGCTTTTTTAATTTCCTCAATTGTCTGACCTTCTGCTATCGCTTTCTTCACTCGATCTCTTGCAATCATTAATACATCTCGGTAAGCGGTCATTTCTTCTTTATTAGAAAGCTTTCCGTGGCCCGGAATAATTTTAGTATCCTCATCAATTAAAACCAAGACCTGATTCATCGCTTTGATAATCCCTTCAATGTTACCTCCTGAGCCAATGTCAATGAAAG
>CAZDTI010000390.1:0-8303 GCA_964508085.1 uncultured Saprospiraceae bacterium
ACATCTATCTTGCATCGGCAGCTTCATTTACGAGTGAATCAATCATTGAAAATTTAGCAGAAATAAATTCGATATATCCCTTCCGTTTTTCATCTGCGGTTAAAGTACTGAACTCATCTTTCAACCAATCTTCTGGGATCTTAAAAACAATCTCTGTTATCTTTTCCGAACTAAGAAGCTGCTTTATCTCTAATGCCGCTTCTATTAAATGATTAGCGCGAGCTAAGAGGACATGATCTTTTATTGCCGGAAAAGTTCTACTTAAATGTGATTTCCAAGTATCCCAATTGTGATGAAAATAAAAACTCGCTCCGTGATCAATTAACCACAATTCTTTATTCCAGTTAAGTAAATTGGTGTTCTTAGCAGTTCTGTCAATATTGGTAATCATACTATCCAATAGCACCACTTTGGAAGCAGTCATACTATCAGCGATCGAAACCAAAGGATCATAAGTAATGGCACCAGAGAGAAAATGCAAACCCAGGTTCAAGCCTACACTAAATTTCAATAAATCTTGAATTTCTTCATCCGGTTCGGTTTTACTGAAAGAATCATCTAAATTCATGAAGACCAATTCCGGTACATTTAGACCAATAACTCGAGCCAGTTCTCCGCCAATAAATTCTGCGATCAAGGCCTTCTTCCCCTGCCCTGCTCCTCTGAATTTTAGCACGTAAAGAAATTCATCATCTGCTTTGACAATAGCCGGTAGCGAACCACCTTCCCGTAAAGGTTTGATATATTGTACGACATCAACTGTCCGTATTTCAATTTTGTTCATAAAGTCGAAGGTAATAAAAAATGTCTTTTCACAAATCTAAATGTTCAGCTTTAAAAGCCTCTAATACTTTCATACTTCAGTATTTTCAAACAAACAAAGGTAAAATAAAATTCAATGATTGTTTTTCAATTGATAATCCTTTAATAATACCAAAAGAACCCTTCTTTATAGCATAAAATAAGAAGTTTAGTACCCTATTTTTGCATTATGAATGAATAAAGAATTACGAACAAGATTTAATTATCACCAATTTTATCGTAGTTCCCTCAATTGAATACTATATTTAGGTTCCTGTTAAATTTTATTTCAAAACAAAAAAGTTCCAACATGAGTAAAACCATCTTAATCACCGGAAGCACAGACGGAATTGGAAAATTGGCCGCTATTAAATTGGCCAAAGAAGGGCATACTATTTTTTTACATGGTAGGAACCCAGAAAAATTGACCAAGGTTATTTCAGAAGTACAAGAGCTTTCCCAAAACCAAAATATAAAGGGATTTGTCGCAGATTTTTCTGATTTGAACGCTGTCATAAAGATGTCATCAGCGATTAAAGCTGAAGCTTCAAAATTGGATATACTTATAAATAATGCGGGTATTTTAAAAAGTTCGACAAATCAAACAGAGGATGGTCTTGATATACGCTTTGCCGTCAACTACTTTGCGCCATATCTTCTAACAAAAGAATTACTTCCATTGCTTCATCAAGGAACGTCCTCTCGTGTTATCAATTTAAGTTCAGCGGCTCAAGCATCGGTCTCGAATGATGCACTTTTAGGAAAGCAACAAACCCCAGCGCAACAATCATATGCTCAGAGCAAATTAGCCTTGACCATGTGGAGTTTTCATCTGGCAAAATCAGAGCCCAATATTTCGATAATCGCAGTAAACCCAGGTTCTTTGCTCAATACAAACATGGTAAAAGAGGCTTATGGGCACCATTGGTCTTCAGCAGATAAAGGTGGAAATATTTTATATGAGTTGGCGGTCTCTGAAGAATACAATGGCGTAACTGGAAAGTATTTTGATAATGATAAGGGAGACGTAAAAGGCTTCTTTGCTGAAGCTCATGCTGATGCCTATGACGAAGTCGCCATTGCAAAACTTATTGATGCAACAGAAAATCGATTATCGAAATTATAAATTTGAACCTTTTTAGTTCATAAGAGAAATACTTGACAAATTACTTCGGGTATCGTCCAATATCTTTATGTTGCCAAATCAGATTTATGATTTCCCATTTTTCATTCAATTTTATCAAATGAAGATATTCCACCCAATTGTCAGAAACCAATCGTACCGTAGCAATTCTATTGTAAATATCAAGTATCGTAATCTCGTTGTTAGGTACTGGTGGAAATTTACTATTTGATTTGTTCCAATCCTCCGCAAAGGCCATCATTTGCGATCGTGTCGTAGGCCTTGCAACTTCCGCCTTTATAGACCGATTATAGCCAATCGTAATTTTGTTGAGACTATCATTCATCACTTCATCCATTAACACTGGATCCAAGGTTTGCAATGCTACTAGATAACCAAGAGACTTTTTCCTGATTTCTGCTGAGTCTTTAGAAGTAGCAATAGGACTCAATTCAATGGAAGCGTTACTATAAACCGGTCTGCTGCGAATGGATTCACCTTTCGTATCTAATTGTTCCAGCAATATATTATTCCCTAACTCATCATATGATTTTTCACCTATGGCAAATTTCCATTGATTGAGTGTCAGCTCGTCTTTAGCATTGTGGTAAGTATATTTGATGTGATTTCCTCTGGAATCGTAGCTATCCTGATAGGAGGCAACTCCTATCGCATTCTCCGCAACTTCCAAATCTTCATTCAAATTGTAATGCCCTTTTGGAACACCTTTCTCATCTAACAATATTCCGGTGACTCCAAAATCAAAATACGGAGATACATTTACAGGTTCCTTAGCTAAATTGTAACGTCTTTCTATGACAAATTCTTTCTTTTGTTCCCAGTGATAAGAAGCCACCTTCCAATTTGATTCCATGGGTTCATCATTCAAATCATAAAAATCCAATTGCGATTTGAAACTCTTTTCATCATAGGTAAAAACCTCTTTATACACTTCCCGATCATTACTTATTCGCTTCCCATTTGGATCATAAAAAGTCCTAATTTCTTTGCCTTCCTTATAATCCACTACTAATCTATAAACCCCTAATGAAGCTAGAGCATGCTTTTTTTCTGTGTGATAATGATTATTCACCACTTCAATTAATCTATCAGAAGAATCGTATTTGAAAATATAATGAGAAGTAGATTTCGCTGTTTCCTCATCGATTGGATGGATCCCAACTATAGCTATATAAGGAGAGATATGGTTATACCTAAGGTGTCGGTGATATTCTTCTTTAGAGTTGGATTGGCCATAAACAAATGAAGTGCATAGCAGGAGAAATAACAAGTGGAGGTTTCGATTCATGATTGTTTTGATTTGACTGAAATTAAGATAGCTACCCTCGCAAAAGCAGCTAATTTTAATTAGATGCAATACTCGGCTACTTTGGTGGGTGGAGAGCTATCTTAATTTCAATCAAATCAATAGAGTTTATGCTGAAATATTTTGTATAGTAATCAAATAGGTATTTTTAGTCAGAACGAAGCTCTTTTATGAGTGCGTAGCCTTAGCTACGGGCGAATAAAAAGCTAAAGTGCTGGCTGAAAATAACATTTGAGGACATACAAATTATTTTGGAATAAACTCTAACACACACCAGTATTAAGATTCGAAACAAAAGGTTTTGCCGGAGCTGATTCTACGTCAAAAAACTTCTGAACTACCTTTAAAACCGACGGAGCCTTAACCAACTCATAATGTCCATAACCTTCCGTCACCACAAATGTCGACTTACTCCAATGTTCCGCTACATATTCTGAAGACTTAAACGGAACAATTTTGTCCGTCTTATCATGAATCAACATTACCTTTTCTACATTAACTTTTTCTATCATCTTCACGCTATCAATTTCAGCTAGGGGAAGTTTCATTCTATTTTTAACAATTGAATAGAATGATTTTTTCACTGTTTTTGGTGCGCGGATTATTTTTAAAAAATCTTCCATAGCCGGTAATATTCGAGACGGGCTCGCTATTAGTACCAAGCGTTTTATTTCACTCGTCTGTTGCAAATTACTAAGTGCATACATCGTAGCTGCACCTCCCAACGAATGAGCAACAACTCCATAAACTCCCCCCATTTGATTGACAATGGCCTTTATCGCTCCTCCAAATTCAACTAAATTTGTTTGCTTTCCAGCTGAATTACCATGTGCAGGCGCATCAAAGGTGACCACCTTAAAACCTTTCTCTAACAATATTGCTACGAAAGAGCGCAAGGCAGTTCCTCGAGATTCCCAACCGTGAACTAGCAAAACCGTTTGGTCACCAGTCCCCCATTCATAGCCTTTTAGTATTTTTCCTTTAAACATAAATTCAAAAACCTTCGCTTGTTCCATTACTAGGTCAGAAACTTTATGCTTTGCTCTTTTCCTAGGAGTAGAAAACAGATTGATGGCTTGCTTTGCTGCCGCATTTGGAAAAAATGGACCGAAAGTCGAGAAACCAAAACGTACTAACTTAAGATACCAAGGATATTTAGGCGGTCCGTCTGTAGCATTTTGTTTCTGTTTTCCAGTCTGGTCAACTATTCTTTTGGGTAGTTCAATTCTTTGGGTTCTTTGGTTCATATCATTATTTTTTTTTTGAAAACTCAAGTTGTTGGATTAAGAATTAAAAATTAAGGATTAAGGATTTTTCCCTTGAACGTAAATATTAAGGATTAAAGGTGTTTTTGTACGTGTTGGGGAAAATCCTTAATCCTAACATTCTTAACCTTTAATCCTTTTTAATCCATAATTACTCTATCTCCTCTATTTTAAATCAACTCTTGATTGGCATTATTAATTAAACCGAAAGGTCTTTAGTTCTTTTTTACTTTAATCCCTTCGATCATATCAAGGAGCTGCCCTGCCATTGCATTAAAATGGTCTGTGTTATTGTGAATTCGAGACAGTAGGATACCACCTTCAAGAGTCCCGATAAATCGAGTAGCAAAAATGGAAATGTCTACATCAGGTTTAATCTCTCCTCTTTCTATCCCAATCTCAACTGTTCTGGAAATACCATAGTGCCAATAGTCCATTGCAGCAACTACTTTTTTCCGCAAGGCCGGAATATTGTCATCCGCTTCAATTGCTGAATTCATTATCGGGCAACCACCTTCCAAAGGAGGATTTAATATTCGTTCTTTATAGAAATACACAATGGTTTTAAGTTTGTCAATGGCGCTATCCACCACAGAGGTTCGCTGTCGAATTTGCTCTCCCACAAACTTCACCGCATATTCAAAAGCAGCTATAGCGATCTCCTCTTTCACGCCCTTTTTATCAACACCATCTCTTTTGAAGTTGCCATAAATCCCTCCTTTAGTCAAGGAAGTCGCCTTCATTATATCAGACATAGATGTACCATAAAAGCCTTTCTGATTAAAGAGAATAGCAGCTTTTTCAATGATTAACTTTCTGGTTTCCTTTGACTTACCCATTTATCTTCTTTTTAGTATATCCAAATGATGTGTAGAATGGAACACTGTAAAAAACAACATTTCTCTCATTGTTATCTTCCCCAACGCAGGGTGTGGTACTCTATATTTATCCAAATCGGATTCCGTCCATCCATTTATTCTATCCTCCATTTTTTGCAAAATAACATTCCAGTTCGCTAACATCTCCTCCTTTGTTGTAATGTCTTTACCAGAGGGAATCCGTTTTGCATCTGCCCGTTGTCCTGCCGCAAGTCGCTCTTTATATGCATCTTCTAATTCTTCAAAAGTTCGGGATCCATTTTTTGCTGTACCAAAAATCCGGAATACCAATTTGTTCTGCTTAAGACCACTGGCCACTGGAAAGGCAGACAGGATCAGATGAGCAAAATGCTCTGCAGCTGACCACTTCCCTTGATAGGACTTTAAAAAGTCTGCCTCTGATAAGGTGGAGAGGTAATCTGTAATCTCTTTAAAGGCAGAATGAAGGACCGTTTTTATTTCTTCTTTACTTTGTGGACGATGTTGCATAATTATGGTTTATATGGTTTGATATGACAAAAATAAACCGTTCGGTCTTTTTATGCAAATTTATGGACGTTTTTTTTCGCGCGTGATCGTTTTTCGCCTAGGGTTTCAACCCTAGGCTAAGGGTGGTTCGACTCTTCCAGAGTCTTTCGCACCACTTCGTACAGGACGCGAGGCTCTGGAAGAGTCAAACCTCTATTCACCCCAAGCTGCAGCTCGGGGTAGAGAAAAACACTACGCTTAAGACTCTGGAGGAGTCAAACCTCCAATTGCCTGGGGTTGCAACCCCAGGCAATTGGAGCCTCCCCACAAACGAAAAAAGCCAAATCACATTTAAGCGATTTGGCTTTTCCCAAATATTCTAAATTTCCTCTCTTTTAATTCCTCATCTCCCCTTCATCCAGGTCCGCACGATCCACTTGCTCCTTTCTCCAGATATAAATATCATCATGTCCCTGTCCGCCCTCTCTAGTGGAAGTAAAGAAACCCTCTTGGCTGTTATTATAAATAGAAAAACCGAAGTCATCTTTAACAGAATTGAAAGGCAAACCTAAGTTCAAGACCTTAGTCCAAGCCTCTTCATCTTGAGAATCAATCCAATTACTGGTGAAAATATCTAATCCGCCTTTTCCATAATGGCCATCTGAAGAGAAGTATAATTTATTCTGTTGGTCGATATAAGGAAAGATTTCATTACCATCTGTGTTGATTTCTGGACCAAGATTGACCGGATATTGCCACTCTCCGTCTACTTTATGACTTACATAAATGTCCATTCCCCCATAACCACCATTTCGGTTAGAAGCAAAGAATAGTTTAGTCCCGTCTTCTGAAATACTTGGATGACAGGTAGAGAAACCCTCACCATTGATGTTTTGGATCTCCTCTGTATCATCCCAATTCCCATTAATAGCCTTAGCTGTATAAATTTTCAGATCAACTTTCCCAAATTTGTTTTTCCCTTTATTATTGTTTCGAGTGAAAAACATAATATCTCCTTTTTTATTGAATGTGGCAGCTCCCTCATGGTATCTTCCATTGATAGCGCCTTCCAAAGGCTTAGGGCTCTCAAATCGGCCACGTTCGTCTCGTTTTGCAAAGAATAAGTAGGAGAATTTCTTTTTATAAGATTTGAACCATTTTTTCTTCTTTCCTTGAAAAACCCGAGTTGAAGTGAAAACCAAACCGTCTTTGTAAACCAAAGGACTGTAATCCATATCATTGGAATTCAAATCGATCAAATTCCGAACAGCGACCTCTCCAAGCGCATGGCTTCGAGCGGAAAACGTAGGAACTTCTGAAGAGTTAATAGAAACATTAATTGCCTTTTGGGCAAAAAGAAAGGATGAACTTAATAATAGTGCGAGTAGTGTTATTAATCGTGATTTCATTTTCAAATTTATTTGAGCAGTGAAACAAACGGTTATGTCATAGGTGTGGTCATAGTAAACAACTAATCTATAACAATTCATAGTCCACAGTGCAACTGAGACGTAGTGATTGTGTTGGATCTACGCATAAATCCAATTTTAATGTGACTGCTTTGAAATCGGGTCTGGAACTATTAAATGATTACATGCAAAAAGTTGAATATATTCAAGCAATAGCTAATCAAAGAGATAGAAAGGTAAGTACCCTAAAAGGGGTAAAACTTATGTGACTAATTCCTGCTATCTGTGTATTATTAAGCTCTTGAGGGTGTAGCCAACATAGATAGGTTTCTTCTGGTGAGATTACATCAAAGGAAACAATTTGTAAAAGTTGGTTATTCGTAAGTGCAAATATAGGCTTTTTTGGTCGGATTTGTTGAATAATGGTTAAGCTTTTAAGCTCTTTTATTTTGGAAGAGGTCATTTTCATTTCTAAGGGTTCAAATCCCTCTTTTTGAATCCGAAAGAAATAGCATTGACCTTCCTGTATTTCCATTTGAAATTGACCTAGAGAATCTGATTCATAGCTAAAAACAACACCATGTCGTAGTGGATCCGAAAGCTTAAGAACAGCACCACAGATCGGCTCATTTGTAATTTCGTTTTTCAGTAAAAAACTCGATTTATAGACTTTAGAATTCGCCAAGCTATCAAATTCAATTCCAGCGGTACTCGATTTAATAAATGAATGCTTAACAACAGAGCTCATATCGACGGCTCCTAAAGCAAAAGGAATATTAAAGACTAAAAGTAGGAAAGTTAGGCGTATTAGAACGATAAGACGAAACATGGAGTGATGGGGATTTAAAAAACATATTATTGTTATTTTTAATTCAAAAATCGCGCCAAAACCCTTGATTCTTCTATCTTTTTAGGACTTCATCCGCAAAGCACTTCTTAATCGATCAAATATCCTTGATATCATCATTCGAGAAGCTCATTCTTCAATGTTTACTTTTTTCCCTAAATTGGCAACCTAAAACAAGAACAAAC
>CAZDTI010000391.1:0-8284 GCA_964508085.1 uncultured Saprospiraceae bacterium
TTAATTTATTACTTTTATGTACGATTTGCTTATATTTTTAAAGGTACGATGAGGGGGATAAGAGCAGATGATGGTAGATAAGGGTTTCCCTTGGTACGCGTGATTTCACGCTAGTGGAAAACCCTCATCTATCCTTCCAAAAAAGTAACATTATGAACTCAACCATTTCCGTAAAAGGCTTATCGGTTTCTTATGATAAAAAGCGGGTATTGACCAACATCTTTTTGGAAATCGAGCCTGCTCAAATCTATGGCGTCATTGGGCCAAACGGCGCGGGGAAATCTACTCTATTTAAAGCCATTTTGGGTTTGATAGAAACCAACTCTGGCACCATTGCCGTCAATGGACAAAACGTGGAAAAACAACGAAAGGAACTCTGCTATGTTCCTCAAAAAAACGATGTAGACTGGAGTTTTCCTGCCACCGTTTTTGACATTGTTTTGATGGGAAGATATCCACATAAAAAGATATTGGAACGCTTGAATAAAGAGGATCGTCAGATTGCGATGGACGCCTTGGAAGAATTAGGTATTCCACATTTAAAAGATCGGCAAATCGGAGAGCTTTCCGGGGGGCAACAGCAGCGGGTTTTCCTTGCTCGGGCGCTTTGCCAGCAGGCAGAGATTTTTCTTTTGGATGAACCTTTTGTTGGAGTGGATATGACTACGGAAGATCAGATTATTTCTACTTTGAAAAAGCTGGCAGGTGAAGGAAAAACCTTATTGGTGGTTCACCATGATTTGTCAACTGTTCCGGAGTATTTTGATCAGGTGATTTTACTGAATCAGCGATTGATTACCTATGGGAAAACGAAGGAAATTTTTACGCAGGAAAATATTTCGAAGGCCTATGGTGGGCAGTTGCCTATTTTGCATAAGGCGGGGGGATTGTAAATCCTTTGATAGTTTAGTAGCTCCTTTTATTTTTGGTATGTATTAAAGCTCAGATCAAGTACTCCATTTGGTAACCTACACTAGAATTTTTATATTTAGAAATTCTTATAAAGTTTGATACTTAGATGTGATACAAATTCCGCTTACAATTGCAGTTATTCTTATTGGTGCTATCATAGCACAAGGTAGTTTTGCAGCTATACTTCTTTTCATACACCGAGATAATCTCATGTCTAATCGTTATCTCGGATTACTATTACTTTCCTTTTCGTTATGGCTGCTTGATGATTTTTTTAATGCAGCAACGATCTATCAACAAAACCCTAATTTTTATTTCCTACCTATATACTTTTCGTTTGCTTTTGGACCTCTCATTTATTTATACACAAGATCAATTACAGAATCGGAATTTAAACTTACAAAATCTCAAGCTTTCCATTTTATTCCTGTAGCGTTGCAGGGGCTCTTATATATATTCTTGCAGTGCCAGGATTACTCTTTTAGACGTTGGTTTTGGCAAGAAGTACATTTTCCTTTTACTTATAACATTGAATTTATAGGAAGTTTACTATCCTTAATCATTTACTTAGTATTATCAATAGCAAGGGTTAGGGAATATCAAACCTGGATCAAAAATCAATTTTCAGAAGTATCCAAAATAAGCCTCAATTGGTTAAAGTTAACACTTGGTCTTTTAACTCTTGTCTGCTCCTTATGGATTTTGGATACCTTGTTAAGAACGGTATGGGAATATTACCCCAAACATGATTTTTCAGCAATTGCTATGGGACTTTCTATTTTAGTACTTGCAGCAGGAGCATTGCTACAAGTAAACTTAGGGAAGACTGGCATTACTAAGACAAAAGTCCGCAAGGGAAACGCTGAGCAAGATTTTGCTATAGATCAATTACTTTTAGATAAAATAACGTCTGAAATGCAAAAGAAGAAACTTTTTCTCAATCCTAACTTAACATTGAAAATATTTGCCGAGAGCCTTAATGAACCTCCAAGAAAAATCTCTCATCATATCAATCATGGGCTTGGAAAAACATTTATAGATTTTGTAAATGAGTACAGAGTAGGCGAATTTAAACATCAAGTTAAAGAAGCTAAATTGGCTCATCTAACATTGACAGGTATTGCATTGGAATGTGGCTTCAATTCGAAATCTACTTTTAATCGAGTTTTCAAGAAAATAACTGGACAAAGCCCCTCTTCCTTCCAAAAAACGACCCAACATAAGCATTGAGACCTCCCAAAACATGCTTTGAGTCGATTGATCAAGGCTTTACCCTCATATTTGAATCATTATTTAATAACCTTTAAAATGATTTAATTATGAGAGTTTTCATGTTTATTTTATTAGTGACATTATCTAGTTCTGCGTTTTCTCAAAGTGAAAATCTAACAGAAATCAACAAACAAGATGCAACCTTAGTAGGTAAATGGATTCTTGATCTTCGCCCTTCTCCAGAAGCAGATCCTTATTTACAAACCTTAACGATCAGCAAGGAAAATGGTAAAAAAATTAAAGGCTCTTTTTATGGTAGCCCAATTAAGGACGCTTACATTAATAAGAGCTGGGACAAATTGTACTTTGCCTTTAAAACATCGGATGGCAGTAGTGACTATTTCCAATCTGGTTATATTATTGGAGACGAAATTTTCGGAGTTTCCTACTGCCCGAAAAGAAACTTTGTGATGCCTTGGACTGGAAAGAGGGTAATCAAAGAGTAGTATTTTTAGAAGAATACAAATTTTTGATTATTTAGATCAAAAGGAGTGTATTTGAGTAAAGAACCTTTGCTCAAATACACTCTATCTATTTCACTTAAAATTAAAAATAGCCTCCAAAGAGATAAATAATCCCCTGCAATACCAACCAAGCGTACACACCTGCCACAATATCATCCAACATTACAGAAAATGGACTGTGCATTTTATCGTCTATCGCTCTAATTCCAAAGGGCTTTAGAATATCAAAAAAGCGAAAAAGTACGAAGGCAAAAAAGACATACCAATGATTAAAAGGTATAAAGAGCATGGTGATCCAAACACCAACACTTTCGTCCATTACTACCCTCGATGGATCATGCCCCCAGTCTTTTTCCAAGACTTTACAACTCCAGGTTCCTAAGGCAGTGAAAACGATGCTCAGACCAATAAGCCACCCATTAATCAAATCGGGTTGCCAGAAATATAAGGCATAATAAACCAGGATACCGAAGATGGTTCCAAAGGTCCCAGGTGCTAGGGGGAGGAAGCCAAAGCCAAAAGAGGTTCCGATTGCTTTTGCTGTATTTTCTTTTAAAGTGCTCATTTGTTCAACTTTTAACTGTTAACCATTAGCTGTTAACTTCCCACTGTCGTGTTATAATACGCCTTAGCTCGTGCTCTTAGCAGTCCCATTCGACAAGCCCAGGGCAGGCTTCTGCGTGAGTAAGAACACGATTGACTCCCCCTCATAGATTTGATACGCTGCAGTTCTACTCCGGAAGCAACTCCCTCAAAAATGACCCAACCTCTATTGCCCAAGTCGCTTCGTATGCTTTAGCCGCAATGAAAATAGTAAAGAGTATATAAATCGCTAACAAGAGGTAAGCTTTGATTTTCCCCATCCCATCTCCAACCACATAAATAATAAATGCCGCGATGGTGGAAATCAACAAAATGACTCTAAGCTCCGTGATATTTTCTACGGTACTCGGACTCATAGTTATCGGACCATAGATCAAAGTGAAAAGAAAAAGCGGCAATCCTAAGGCAAAACAAACGTCAAAAATATTACTACCCAAAGCATTCGCTACTGCATCGTCATATTCTCCAGCCATCGCATCTCGGTAAGAAAGGATCGTATCTGGGACAGAAGTTGCTGCGGACGCTAACACTACTGCTACAAAATAAGTTTGTACACCCGCGCCATGAGCCAAACCTTCGCAAGCGATAACCAGTAAAGCGCAGGCCCCTCCGATAATAAGCATGGCTACAATAAGCAAAGACCAAGCATTAGTATTATTGATTTCATTTTTTATAAAAAGTGGTTCCAGGTCTAAAGTCAACAAGCACATCAATATGGATTTTTCAGCGTCATCGTCTTCGCCCTCTTCTTCTTCGCTCCCCTCTTCACCGCTTCCAGCACTCATTGTTGTCAACATTACAGTTACATATATCGCATAAACCATCATTAGAATTAATCCATGTGACCAATTCAAAGAATCTCCTTTTATTACAAAAATAAGAATCAGCTCCGCAAAAATAAGCGACAGTCCGTCTCGCCAAATTACCTTTTTAGAAACCGTAACATTCTTAGCCAAACCATATCCGATAACCGCAAGAATCACAACTGCCGGAATAATCATTCCATTGAAAATAGCAGAGCCCGCAGTTGTTCCAATCCCAGCGGCAAAACCATCTCTATCTTGTAATACAAATAAGAACCAAAGTGTTGTAAATAACTCGGGCATGGAGCTACCAATGGCATTAATGGTCGCTCCTCTAACCCCATCATTCAGGTTTCTACCAATATATTCTGAAGCTACTTCGAACCCATCGCTAGCCTTCCAAATGATAAGACAACAGAGGATAATTAGAAGGATATAGGTGATGATCATTGTATTTTTTGTGTTTGGCCGGTCAGTTTAAGACTTATACTACCGCACCACTAGGAGGTATCCTACGATAAGAAAAGGTTAGAAATTTAAATTACAAATTCGACGTAAGCAAAAGATTCAAGTCCGTAGATTTCATTTGGAATCGCTCGCCTAAGTATTCATTTGTCATACAACCTTTATAGGTGTACACTCCATGACGGACGCCCAAATCTCCAAAAATCAAACGTTCAATTCCTCCTACACTACTGGCTTTTAACAATATGGGCACGATAATATTCCCAACAGCAATCGAAGCCGTTCTAGCTACACGAGAAGCAATATTTGGAACACAGTAATGAATGATTCCGTACTTTTCAAAAGTCGGATTGTCATGAGAAGTCACTTCAGAAGTGGCGAAGCAACCACCTTGATCAATACTTACATCAATAATAACGGAACCGGGTTTCATTTTTGAAACAATATCTTCACTGACCATAATCGGCGAGCGACCTGTTCCTGAATGGATTGCTCCGATAACAACATCGGCAGTTAGTAACTCTTTTTCGAGTTGGCGAGGATTAAAAGAAGAGGTATTTAATTGGCGTCCAACTTGACTTTGCAGACGCATTAATTTAGATATATTATTATCAAAAACACGAATATCCGCCCCAAGTCCTAAAGCCGCTCGGGTTGCAAATTCAGCAACTACCCCAGAACCTAATATGACAACTTTAGCAGAAGGCACTCCAGAAATTCCACCTAATAACACTCCTTTTCCGCCTTTATTATTGGTTAATAATTCTGCAGCAGTAAGCACGGCGTTCAATCCGGCCATTTCACTCATGATTCGAACTACAGGAAAAGAACCCACTTCATCTTTTATATACTCTAATGCCAAAGCAATGACTCTCTTTTGCTTTAAGCGAAATAGAAAATCTGCGTTAATTATAGGGAGGTGTAATGGTGAGAAAAGAATTTGATCGGTACGCATCAGATCGATCTCTTTCAAAGTTGGTGGTGCAATTTTGATTAGAACATCCGATTTAAAAACCTGTTCCTTACTATGTGCAACATCCGCTCCCGCTTCGGAATAATCGTGGTCAGAGTAATTGGACTTTTCACCCGCTCCTGATTCTATCACCACTCGATGTCCATGACTAATCAGTGAAGCCACAGCAGAAGGAACCAGAGCCACCCGACGTTCTTGCAAGGTCGTTTCTTTAGGTATCCCAATAAAAAGGCTATTTGATTTTCGCTTCCGTTGTAAGACTTCAGGCTGTGCCTGGAGCCCTCCTTCTGTGAAGACTTTAGGAATCGGTATTCGCTTCTGCTTATCGCTCATGCAACTGGATTGATGCAGGTTCGCTCCCTTATTTATTACTTATATTTCAAGGTTAGGCGATCCTTTGTTGAATATTGTGTTACACTATTTAAGTGTGCTGCTTACAAAAATATAAACTTTCGGGTGGAATCGTCAGATAATTCAATTTTAATTTTGACGCAATCTTCCGGAACGATTGGCCCTACCAACTCTGGCCATTCTACAAAACAATAGCCATTTGCATATAAATAGTCCTCAATTCCTATATCTAGGGCTTCTTCCAGGCTATCTAAACGGTAAAGGTCAATGTGGTAGATTAATTTTTGTTTGCCATCTGCTTCATAAGTATACTCATTTACCAATGAAAAGGTTGGACTATTAGCCGCTTCTTTTACTCCTAGGATAGAACATATTCTCTTGACCAGCGTGGTCTTTCCTGCCCCTATCTCTCCATAGAGCAAAAAACAAGTGCTTTCGCCTGCAAAATCAAATAGTTGAGCCACTACCTGATCAAGCTCTTCCAAGTCTTTTATTGCTATAGTTGCTGTTTTTTTTTGGTCCATTTTTGATGCGGTTGATGCTTCTGCAAAATTACATAGTATCATCCAGCTTTTTAACAAAATTCAACATAAAAAATCAAGAAAAGGACTTTTAAAAACACACATCGTAAATCCCTGACTATCAATTCATTATGATTTAAATCAAGAATTAAAAAACCAACATCCCTTTTTGTGGAAAACTAATCCAAAAATCTACTCATTAATAGCTTCAAAACACTTTAAAATGCCCTCTTTTTTTTGTATTTTCGCGGCATGGAATCATCAGAAAATAATAAAGACCCAGAAAAGAAAAAAGGCAATTATGGCGCGGATAATATCCAAGCGTTAGAAGGCCTCGAAGCTGTTAGAAAACGGCCTGGAATGTACATCGGTAGTACCGATACAAAAGGACTTCACCACTTAGTGTGGGAGGTCATTGATAACTCTATTGATGAGCACCTTGCCGGACACGCAAGCTCTATCGAAACGGTTATTCATCCCGACAACTCCATCAGTGTAATTGATGATGGTCGGGGTATCCCAACTGGGATGCACCAGAAGCTAAAAAAATCAGCTCTAGAGGTTGTGATGACTGTTTTGCACGCCGGTGGCAAGTTTGATAAAGATACCTACAAAGTCTCCGGGGGTCTCCACGGGGTTGGAGTTTCTTGTGTAAATGCGCTTTCTGGCTACCTCAAGGCAGAGGTTCACCGAGAAGGTCAAATTTTCCAACAGGAATATTCTGAAGGTAAACCGACCAGCGAGGTTGTCGTAATAGGTAAAACCGACAAAAGAGGTACTACCATCACTTTCAAACCCGACGAAACAGTTTTTGAAACGCTTATTTACAAATACGAAGTTCTAGCAACGCGTATTAAGGAGCTTTCCTACCTGAACAAAGGATTGAAACTTTCTCTCACAGACGAGCGAGAAAAGGACGAAAATGGCGCTTTCAAAAGAGAAGATTTCTATTCGGAAGGTGGCCTGAAAGAATTCGTTGTATATCTCGATGAAAATAAAACGACACTGATTGAAGAGCCGATCTACGTTACTGGAAAAGAAGAAAACGTAGAGGTGGAAGTTGCAATGACTTACAACACAACCTACTCGGAAAGCATCCACAGTTACGTCAACAATATCAACACTCGGGAAGGAGGAACGCACGTTTCTGGTTTTAGAAGGGCAGTAAACCGAGAGTTTGACAAATATGCACAGGCCAATGGCTTATTTAGCAAATTAAAATTCAAAGTCTCTGGAGAAGATTTCAGAGAAGGATTGACCGCTATTGTTTCTGTAAAAGTACCGGAACCACAGTTCAAAGGCCAGACGAAAGGAGAGCTTGGAAACTCTGAGGTAACGGGGATCGTATCTCGTGCCGTAGGTGATTCTTTGAAAAATTTCTTAGAAGAAAATCCAAAGCTGGCTCGACGAATTATCGACAAGGTTATCCTTGCGGCTACTGCCCGACATGCCGCTCGTAAAGCACGGGAGATGGTACAACGTAAAAACGTTTTGACTGGAAGTGGTTTACCTGGAAAGTTGTCCGATTGTAGTTCTAAAGATCCTGTTGCATCCGAGATATTCTTAGTGGAGGGAGATTCAGCAGGTGGAACAGCGAAGCAAGGACGTGATCGTTTCTTCCAGGCTATTTTGCCATTGCGTGGTAAGATTTTGAACGTAGAAAAAGCCCTCGAACATAAGATTTACGAAAACGAGGAAATCAAGAACATGTTCACCGCCCTTGGTGTCAGTATCGAAGACAAAGACGGCGAACGCCACTTGAACGTGGAGAAGCTTCGTTACCACAAGATAGTCATCATGTGTGATGCCGATGTCGATGGTAGTCACATTGTTACTTTGATTCTTACATTCTTCTTTAGATATATGAAACCGCTTATTGAAAATGGTTATATCTATATTGCTGCACCTCCATTGTATCAG
>CAZDTI010000392.1:0-8246 GCA_964508085.1 uncultured Saprospiraceae bacterium
AGACCGAATTTACATAATTTTTTTTATTAAAACATTTTTGTCCAATTACTTAGTATAAAAATAATTTATAATGAAATTCTATATCCTTCTTTTTTCTTTGTTTTTGAGTGGTTCTGTAATGGCACAGACAACAAGTGGTTTGGCAGCCTATTATTCTATGGACGATTGTAGTTTATTGGACAATTCAAATGCAGGAGCAAATGGGACCTTATTTGGGACAAGCTGTGACTCTTGTGGTGTAATCAGTCAAGGCATTTTCTTTGAAGGAGGAGAAGACAATAATCAAGACCGTGCTTTACTTCTAGGAACTGTTAACAACAATTTCAAGACCAATGATTTTAGCGTCAGTTTCTACATGAAACCGAAAAACTCCATGGGAACGAAGGATATTATTTCAAAACGGGAAGATTGCACACCTAACAATGCTTTTGCTATTCGCTTTATACCTGCCACAAATTCCATTGATGTTGTCTTAAGTGAAAGCAGTTCAAAAAATGCGAACCTATCTGCGCCGCTTGATTTTGGGCGCTGTTGGCAACATGTGCTTTTTATTCGCCAAGGAACGCTGTCTAAATTGTATATAAATGGCGAATTGAAGGCCGATAAGAATTTTATAGGTGATAGTCCTATTAATCTCGAGAACAATGCGGTATTCAGTCTAATGAATAGTCCTTGTTTGACCACCTTGGAGGTTCCTTTTATTGGTATCCTTGACGAATTATATATTTATAAAAAAGCTTTGAATGATAATGAAATAGCAATGTTGTATAACAATCCACATGAAATTATCACAACGGATAAAACCATCTTTCTTAGCGAAACTGTGGATATTGAAGCCACTGAAGGTTGTAATGTAAGTTATCAATGGACTCCATCTGATTTTTTATCTTCTTCAAATGAAACCTCTGTTTCTGCTACACCGGATTCTTCTATAAGTTATGTTTTGTCCTATACCGAAGATCAGGTTTGCATCTCTTACGATACTATTAATATTACGGTTATTGATCCAGCAACTTTAGCCTGTGATGAAATCTATTTACCAAAAGCCTTCACTCCTAACAATGATAACCTAAATGACACTTATGGTATTAGCAATCCCTTCGCTATTGAAGAACTATTGTCCTTTGAAATTTATGACCGCTGGGGTAGCCGCGTTTTCTTTACCGATGATGAAACATCCAAATGGGATGGTAACTTTCAGGGCAAGCCGATGAATCCCGGAGTATTGTTGTATCGAATACGATTCAAGTGCAATGGGGAGGAAAGAATTGACGTAGGGAGTTTGGCGATTATGCGATAATTCAAGTTTAAATTCTTAACTATTCCCTCTTCCAACCGTCACAATGCAAGAAGACCTGTCTGAATCCTTTAATGGCCAGACAGGTCTTCTTTTTTTTCTAATCGAAAGCACTAAATCTGCAAAAACTTAAGATTTCTCTATGCTATCTATCGCTAATCAAGTAGTATTGAAAGCTACTTGATTAGCTCTTTCATAAAATTCCTACTAGTTACTTAAACAAGTTCGTCTTTTTCCTTACCTTACTTCTATATAATAAGGTTAACAACCCCTATACCATAGCTCAAGTATCCAATACAAGTTTATAACATAATAGCTTATTTTCTAACTTTTAATTTTTCAACTATGATGTACGTACACATTCTTGCAGCTGCCGCCACTACGATGGTTATTGGGGCTATTTGGTATCATCCAAAACTCTTTGGAACAGCCTGGATGAACTCTCTTGGCTACACAGAAGAAGATCTTACTAAAGGTAATATGGCTTTGATGTATGGAGCCGGATATCTGATTTCCTGCTTTATCGCCTGGAAGTTATATCAATATGGAGGGCACACAGAAGAGGGAATGAGCCAATTTGTACACGGAGCTTTTCACGGGGTCTGGGGAGCAGGCGGGTATGCTGTTGCAGTGCTGACTTTAAATACCATTTTTGAGCGAAGAAGTGTAACCAATATGCTGATTAACGCTGGCTATTGGTTGGTTTCTTTAGCTGTAATGGGCGGTATTTTGTACAGCCTTCATCCATTACCTGTTGTAGAATAAATCAAACGAATCAGCAGCTTGGAGGTCTAAAGCGAACAGAAATGTATCCTTTAGTTGACTTCCAAGCTGCTTTTTTAGGGTTTATCACTCTTCTTCATCCCTTATCTCAACTTCCCTTCTTTTTTTCTCCATTCCCCAATTATCTTAATATCTTTACCTTTCAACTCCGTTAAAATACTTTTACCGCTCTGTGCCCTTTAAAACCAAGTCTCATTTCTTAAAAAAGTAAGATATACAAGATGCGAACTCTTAAGACTTTAGCTGCTGTGTTTTGTTTTTGTGGACTGATTGCCAGTTGTGGCAATGAGCCTAAAAGTACAACTCAAGAAGAGCCACCTATAGATTTAAAAACAGAAGTGGCTCCTGCTGTGACTGAAGCTATTACTGAACCTGTTTCAAAAGATACCTCTCAAACCGTTCTTTCCACAGCTGCTAATCCAGAAAAGAACCCAAAGGATCTTGATAAAACTGCATTAGCTGCAAAAGAAGCGAATGAGATTAAAAAGGACGAATCTACAAAATCCGACAAAGTAGAATTAACGAAAGAGGAGTTGGCTCAGAAAAAGAGAAGGGCAAAAAGACGAGAGAAAAGAAAAGCCGAACGAAAGAAGAAAGAAGCGGAAAAAAGAAAGAAAGCGAAAAGCAAATCGAGTGGAGATAAACCGGTGCTTTCTTTTAAAAAAACAATCCATAAATATGGGCGTATTTCTCAAGGAGAGAAAATAAAGCACAATTTCGTTTTCACAAATACAGGAAATAGTGAGCTCATTATTTCCGATGCCAAAGCCAGTTGTGGCTGCACTAAACCAAGTTTTCCATTCCTCCCCATCCCTCCGGGGGAAGAAGGCTACATCGGCGTTGTTTTTGATTCTAAGGGCAAGCTGGGTCGCCAAAAACCAGTGATTACGATCACCACCAATGCTGATCCAGCTACGTATGACATTTACCTTGAAGGTACCGTTGATTCTGAGGAGATAGAAGAAGAAAAAGAAGACGGCAAAACTAACTAAAGTTAAAGCTCGTTAAACGAAAGCATCGTAATTTACAAACTACTTGAAAACAATACACTTACGGAAATCATATAGGGGGACAAGCATGAGTAATCCAGCACAACAAATCGATCATTTCCTGTCGAAGGCAGAATCGCTTCTCGTTCAAAACAACGTAGTAGATGCACTCCCTCTTGCCCAGCAGGCCAATCGCCTCGCCGCTGCAGAAAATTATACCCGAGGTATAATAGCTTCGAATCTTCTGCTTAGCAAACTGGCTTTACACAACGCCAAATACCTCGGGCACCCTACAGCTACGGCTTTTGATTATATTAACAAAACAACAGTCTTTGCTGCAGACGCCTCATCAGAAAGTAAGATTGCCATTCTGTTACAATCGGGAGAAGTCAATATTTATAATAATGAATTTTCGAAATCGCTGCCTCATTTAAAGGAAGCACTTGATTTGAGTCGAAGACAAGTAGAATCAACAAATATCATCTTGTCTTTGTGTGGTTTATCGAGACTTGCCGTCAAACAAAATAAATTTGAAGAAGCGCTGGAACATGTAGAAGAAGCATTTTCCATTATAAAAAAGAGTACTACTAATTTGGATGCCCAAGTTCAAGCCGAAGTTTATCACCAGCTTTCTCAAGTACATCTTCGAAGGCAAGAATACACTAAACTACACGACTCCTGCCAAAGGACATTGGAACTTTGCCGCCAAACAGGTGATGTCGAAAAAGAAATGGTAGCGACCAATAGTCTCGGCATTTATTATGCAACCAAACTCGATCAGAAAAAGGCAATGCAGCAGTTTCTAGCTGCACTTGATATTAGCAAGCGAATTGGTTACCGTGCTATGACGGGGCAGTACCTTATCAACATCGCCACGCTTTATGCTCAGCTCTATAATTTTGATGATGCCTCTGATCGGTACAAAACCTTGCTGGAGCAATATGACGATATTCTCGATGACAATACTCGAGTGATTGTCTATAATAATCTTGGGAATATACAACTGACTTTAGAACGTCCGGAAACGGCGCAACCACATCTCAACAACGCGCTTGAACTCGCTCGCTCGACACAGTATAAAGAAATGATTGCTCACTCCTTAGCACAACTTTGTCGTACCAATATCTTACTAGACAATTACGCTTTGGCTACTCAGCAAATGGAAGAAGCATCTTCTCTTGTGGAGGTACTCGGAGATGTTAATGGCAAACAAATCAACCTCATTAACAAAGGAAGTATATTGTTGTACCAGAAGAAATATCCAGAAGCTATTCGCCTTCTTAGCCAAGGCATTACGGCGGCCAAGCGGATGAAGGACGATGCAAGTGAGCGACGCGGGTACAAATTGTTATCGAAACTATATCAGGAGCAAAAAGATTTTGAGCAGGCCTTAAAATTTCAGACGGTTTATTCCGAAGCAAGGGAACATTTCTATAAAGAGATGAGAAATCGTCAAGGCATTGATTTGGAAATCAAATATGCCATAAAAGAAAAACAACAAGAAATTGAACGTCTACGTACGGAAAACAAATACAAAGATTTATTGCTGGAGCAAAAAGATCAGTTAGCACGACAGAATACACAATTAATTCAAGTGAATGAGGAGCTTCGTCAATTTGCTTACGCTGCTTCTCATGATTTAAAAGAACCACTTCGTATGATTGGCAGTTACACCCAACTCATTTATCGACGCCACAGTGAACTTTTGGATAAAGAGTCTACTAGTTACTTCCGGTTTGTCAACGAGGGAGTTGGTCGAATGAATAATTTGCTGGATGGTCTTTTAAGATATGCAACGATTGGTAAGACCGAAGACGATACAATCGAGGTAGACCTGAATACAATAGTAGAGTTGGCCGTTATAAATCTAAGAGTGAGCGTTCAGGAATCAAATGCGGTAGTAGATGCTCAAGCATTGCCAAAGATACAATCTGTAAAATCGTTGTGGATACAGTTGTTTCAAAATTTGATCAGCAATGCCATTAAATTTAGAAAGCCTGGAATTATTCCACAAATTTCAATTGGACACGAGTACCGTGGTAATGAACTAATTATCAGCGTAGCAGACAATGGTATTGGAATAAAATCGGAATATAGCGATCGAATTTTTGTTATTTTCCAACGTCTACATAGCCGTGATGCTTTTGAAGGAACAGGTATTGGTTTAGCCATTTGTCAGAAAATAATGAAGCGGCTGGATGGTAGGATTTGGGTAGAAAGTGTGGAGGGAGAAGGAGCTACTTTTTACTGTGCAGTACCAAGATGATTTTCATTATTTTTGGTAAAGAGAAACATCTCTCAATATCTTTACATTTACTAAAACAATAAAAATGAAACAGATATTATTTTACTTTTTTCTTTGCCTATCGACCTTTTCCCTTTCCGCACAAGATTTATTAATCACAAATGGCTATAAAACAAGGTCCATAAAAAAGGAATCGTTACTCCAAGTCGGTATAAATGATCCTCGACTAAGCAGCCGTTCGGAATGCTCTTGTATGCAAATTTCGGGGGTGTTATTGGATTATACAAAAGACAGCCTTACTATAAAACTAAGTACTTTCGAAGCTTCATTTGACAAGCTGAAGCCCGGATTGACCAATAATATTGATTTTTCTAGAGGAGATATCCAACAAAGATATGCCATCAACGACATTATTACTTTACAAAAGTTCAAATCTCAAAGCCATCAAAACAGAAAATTTGGATTGAAAGCATTTGGTCTTTTATTTGTAAGCACTGGTATCATTACTGCTTTACAATTCCCACTCGCGGGAAATAGCAGAGGAAGAAAAAACTTACTTGCATCTGGAGGAATCCAGGTACTGGCGGGTATTACCATGGCTAGTTTCTCTGCTAAGAAAACCTATTATTTTAAAGGAGAAAGTCCTCTCGAGGGGGAAATTTGGCGAGTGAAATAATTAGCCCTGTACCTTCTGCTCAATCACATCAATCATCTTGCCAGCGACATCCACTCCGGTTGTCGTTTCAATACCCTCTAGCCCCGGTGAAGCATTTACTTCTAATAATAAGGGCCCACGCTTAGACTGAAGCATGTCAACTCCTGCCACTTCAAGCCCTAAAGCAGTAACGGCATTTAGCGCAGTTTTAACCATTTCGGTAGTCGGTTCGATTATCTCAGAAGAAGCACCTCTGTGTAAATTAGAACGGAAATCTCCGGCTTGCGCCGTTCGACGCATCGCTGCAACAATTTCTCCATTGACAACTAAGGTACGTACATCCGAACCACCGGCTTCGCTGATAAACTCTTGCACAATAAATTTTTGCTTCATTTTTATAAAAGATTCCATCACCGACGAGGCCGTTATACTGCTTTCGACTAAAATCACCCCAATGCCATGTGTACCTGATAACAACTTAATTACGCAAGGCATTCCTACCGCCTTTTCTATGCGGGACATATTAAAAAAAGTGCTGGGAAAAATAGTCTTAGGCATTAAAACACCTTCTTTGGAGAGCGCTTGCATACTCCGCAATTTATCACGAGAAGCTAGCAAACCATCGGAAGCAGTAAGCGTATAGACGCCCATCGCTTCAAAATGGCGAATAACAGATGAGCCGAAAAAAGTATGAGAGGAACCTACTCTTGGAATGATAGCATCAATACCTTCCACAGGTACTCCTCTGTAATAGATGTGCGGATTACCGCTTTCTACCACTAAGTTACATTCGGTGTAATCAATAACAATCATTTGATGCCCACGCTTCTCTCCCGCAGCTACAATGCTTTTAGTGGAGTAGAGTTGAGGACCTCGAGATAGTACCAGTATATTCATCTACGTAATGGTTGTATGCTTGTTGTTGGAACAAGATAACAATTTTATGTTTTATTCCTTGATTTGCTTTCGATAATTAGACGAGGGAATTTCGGCACTGTCACTATCCAACCTCAAAGTCAATCCTCTCAATACGCGATGGTTGGCTCATGAACTGAGCACTTTCAGGTTGAGCTTGAGCTTACTATTGAAGTTCTAAAAGAGATTCTCAAAAAAAAAAGGTTATCTTGGTTCTTTCGTTTACGCTAACTATTCCAATGGAAAAACAAATACAAACGCCCTACCCCGTCAATGACAAAAGAACCATCAATGCATGGGCTATGTTCGACTGGGCTAATTCTTCTTACGCCTTAGTGATTTCTGTAGCCATCTTTCCGATGTATTTCAATCAAATCATGCCAGAGACGAATTTTGACTTTTTGGGCATTCCCGTCAATCGTTCGGCCTTATTTTCCTATGCATTGTCTTTAGCTTACTTAGTTATTGCTGCCGTACTTCCTTTATTGACTGGAATCGCAGATTTTAGTGGCCGAAGGAAAACCTTTATGAAGTTCTTTACCTTTTTGGGGTCCTTAGCATGTATCTGTATGTTCTTTTTTGTAGCCACATATGACGAGCTGGACAAACCAACTGTAAGTGCAATGTCTATGTACATTGGGGTTTTTAGTTTCATTATTGCAGTCATTGGTTTTGAAGGAGGGAAAACATTTTATAATTCCTATCTCCCTTTGATTACCACCGAAGATCAATATGACCGAGTAAGTGCGAAGGGATTTACCTATGGCTATATTGGATCAGTGTTGTTGTTGATTATAAATCTGGTAATGATTATGAAGCCTACCATATTTGGTTTCCCGGATGCGACAATGGCCACACGTGCGTCTTTTGTTACAGTAGGATTATGGTGGTTCGGTTTTGCTCAGATTCCATTTCGACGATTACCAAATGATGAAAAAGGAGCCTGGCATTCGGAGTTGATGTCTAAAGGGTATAAAGAAATCAGAGCAGTAGCTACCTATGTAAAAGGACAAAAAAACATTCTCTATTTTTTACTTTCCTATTTCTTTTATAGTGCTGGTGCCTTAACTGTAATTGCACTAGCCTCCACCTTTGCCGTAGAAGAATTGGGCTTTGAAACGATGGAGTTGATTTTATTAATTTTAGTGTTACAATTTGTAGGAATTATTGGAGCTGAATTGGCTGCTCGTCTATCTGGAGTCAAGGGAAACAAGTTCACCATCATAGTCATATTGTTTATTTGGATAGGCGTCTGTGTTACTGCTTACTTTGTGCAGCTCAAAATGCAATTCTATGGGGTAGCAGCATTTACTGGTTTGGTAATGGGTGGGATACAATCTATGTCTCGGTCGACTTACTCTA
>CAZDTI010000393.1:0-8207 GCA_964508085.1 uncultured Saprospiraceae bacterium
GACAATGGATCTGTGTTTGTGGCGTTTCATAACAAGTCATTTTGATGCGGTAAGGACTGGAACAAGTCGCATCTAAAACATAAAACAATTGAAAACCAACCGTTGCCCAATAAACATTTGGTGTGCAATCGGCAGTAAGTTTTAAATCAAAATAAGAATGATTTAATTTAAATGAACTTGGTAAAGGCATATCATATCTTGCCGTTAACTTTCCGGTACTACTATCATAGTTTATGGCATCAGCTGTCCATGTAGTAACATTACTATTAAAAGTCAGGTCTTCTGCTCCTCCATTCCAAACTAAGCCAGCAGGTATATCAAAAGAAGCTTCATAATAAGCACTGTTTTCAATAGGTAATTTGAAATTAGCAGAACTAATAGTGAAGTTATAAGTACCTTCTTGTTGGTCTACTAAGTCAGATGGAGATTCGTAAAAAGTGCTGAATCTTTTTTCAAGTGCTGCTTGTCCTTCATCTTTTGTTTCGTAAGTTTCACTATCACACATGTCAGTATAGGTTGCTTCGTAATCCCAACCTAGGTAATGTACGGAACCACAACTTTCTGATGCGCAAGTGAGATTGGTCCAGGACAACACCATGGTCTCCCCAGGAGGAACAGCTGGTAATACTACAGTGAACCCGTCAATGGCATTTGCAGTAAAACAAGAATGGTTGTAAGCAGGAGTAGTATTGTTAGGTGAAATAGAAGTTGTTACTCCATTTAGAGTATATTGAATGCTGGAGCTAACGATTTCAGTGACAGAGTGCTCTTTTATAGGCGTTATAGTTATTTCCAATTGGTTGGCTGGCCCCGTTCCATTATTTGTCATATTCAATTGTTGGGTATCTCCCGAGCCGTCCACACAGGTATTGAATGCTGATTGTGGACTGATGGCTAGATTTGGAGCGAATAAATTAATGGTCGTGTAAGGATATTTAGTATTGCTTAAATCACTTTCATTATTACAGCCCCAGTAAGCAGTTATTTCTGACTGCGTACTATTACAACCTATAGCTGTTAAAGTTTGTGTAATCGTAATGGATTCATTTTGATCAAATGAGTTATCTCCATTACCTATGGCTAAAAAATCTGAAGGCATAATCGTAGCGGTATTGGTGTTTGAGTCAAAGGTTCCAATGTCAACTCCATCTAAAACCAAATTACTGTCATCAATTTCTTTTAGTTCGAAGGTAGAAACAGAACCATAGCCACCATTTACGATGGTAACTGTTCTTGTGAATGTTTCTCCAACAAAGGCGGAAGCACTCATTGGATTGACGGAGATGATCGACAGGGCAGGATAAAGTATATTATAGGTTTCTGTTTCTTCCACTGCTGGACTGCCATCATGATTTACATAGATGGTATTTAAGAAAACATTACCATTAAGTTGTGCGGTGTAGGCTGCGAATGTGGCCTGTGCATCGAAGGTAAAGTTAACCGTAGCTTGATCAGCTACATTGTTTAAAGAAAAGGTGACCATTGAAAGGTCTGAAATATTCTGCTCTTGTACATTCGAAGAAGATGTTTCCACGAAACTAGAAGGAACATAATTTATTCCTGTGGGGAAGTCAATAACAACAGAAACATTGGTCAGGCTGCCTCCGGAATTGTTTGTGAAGTTTACCGTAAATGATTCTCCATCTCCACAAACGGTTAAGTCAGAGGGAACTGTGCCATTAAAAGAAATTCCTTGCCCTATTGCATAATTAAGACTGAATAAAAATAAAATACAGGACAGAGAGAACAGTCTGAGTTTGGAAAAATTAAAATGGGTGAATTGGGGATTTTGTAGTTTAGTTGTGTAAAGGAAATCATTCATCGGTATACTTATTTTGTGTTAATTAATGGGGATAGTAGGTAATAAATAAAAATTGTGCTAGTACTTAAAAGGTTGTTTTTAAGTGCTTTGTATATGTTTATATTTTGAATTTGTTCTCAATTTGAGACTGATTGTCTTTTTGAGAAAAGAGGGGAGGTGATATTCTCGCTTAAAAAATCTGTGTATTAAAAGAATAACCAAAGCTTAGAAGCTCTGATTATTCGAATACGAATTAGGTGTAGTAATAAGTGTGTTAATTAACTTACGACCATCAATACTTGTTGGCACATTTGGGAGACATTAAACTGTTGTGCCGTGTGATTCGCATTGTTGGAGAATTGTTGATATAATTTTTGATCTCTATAAAGCTGGTTTATTTGCTGAACGATAACTTCTGTTTTCCTTTGATCCGTTTGATAGCCATTTACGCCATGTTTTACGAATTCCGTACAGCCACCAACTGGAGGAGAAATTGCCGGAATTCCATACTCCATTCCTTCCAGTAAGGTCATTCCAAAGGTCTCTATCCACTGTTCAGGATGAGAAAGGTTAATTACTATGTTCGCTCTTTGATAAAATGGATGGACATTGTTTTGTTTTGGAAACAATTGAAGGTTTTGAGTTAATTTTTTATTACGGAAAAACTCCTCAATGTTTTCTTTGTCCGCATTTAAAACCAATTCAAAAGAAAGCTCGGGTAAAGCTTTCGCAATCGTTACAAATTCCCAAACACCTTTATAGTCTTTTAAGGAGCAAAGCATCAGAATAGTAAATGCTTGATTTGGGATTTTTTCTTTTTTGTATTTTTTTGCTGCACTTATAAATTCGTTTGATAAAGCGTTGTAAACTATTGTCGAAGGAACTGATCCGATGGGTTCTTCTTTTCTGAGAAAGTCAGATACGTAGATAATCTCTGTAGCTGTTTTAGCAGCCACCCATTTTAACAACCGTTTTAAAATTATAGGTTTCACTGAAGTTTCATGAATGTGATACACTACTTTTTTATTCATCATCTTCCCTGCAAGTGCAATGCCAAAAGGTAACAATGTGTTTACGTAAATGACAACATCTTCTTTTCTATAGCGCCACATTTTACAAAAGCAAAGTAATTGAGTAAAAAAGAAATAAAAGATTCTAAGAAATTTATTCTCTGCAAAGGTGTACTTATTGTCAATATAGTTAACAGATAGACCAGAAAGAAACCCTTCTTCACTAATGGAAGTTAGTAGATCCACTTTGATTCCTTTTTGGATAAATCCTTTTATGACGGTTGAGAGAATTAGTGGGCTTCCGCTAAAGTCGTTGTAAAGATGTGTGCAGACTATTTTTTTCATAAACTAAGTTTAGGGTTATCGTCTTATTCTGAAAGAAGGGTGATATCTCTATTTTCTCTTTTCTTTTGTGGAATGATTTCACTATAAATTTGAGCGATAATTTTGCCTTTTCTTTCCCAGGTAAATCTATTTTCAAATTGCTTTTTTGCGCCTTCGGAAAGTAACTTTAAATGAACCGGATCATGATACATCAAACTAAGTTCCTTACTTAACTCAGAAATCGTAGCGTCTTGCTTGTCATTTTGTACTTTTACACCACAATGCTGATCAATAAATTCTCCTGGACCAATATTGTCAAGGCAAAGAACGGGAACACCAAAAGATAAAGCTTCAGGGACGACCATTCCAGCGCCTTCATGTGAAGGAAAGAGGAAGACGGAGGCATTCGCAAAATATTGATCTAAATCTTTTCGATCTATCCAATCGATAAAGGTTACGGCTTGGTCAATATTTAATTGAACCGTCAATTTTTCTAACTCTGTTTTCAATGGACCTTTTCCAATTAAGATCAACTTTAGAGCGACTCTATCCTTTTCCGCTTGTGAGAAATAAAACTCAGCAAATGATTTAATGGTCAAGTCAAAGCCTTTTAAGTGAACAAATCGACCAATGGAAAGGACCTGAAATTCGTCAGTGGATCGAAAGACTGAAGAAGGCATTTGCGATGCAACAGCAGGTAACAAAACCACTTTGTTCTTGGGCAACGATAACACTTTTGCTACACTGCTGTTGATGCATATTATTGTAGAAGCTGTCCATTTTGTTATTTTAAGAAAGGGATCAAAAGTCCAGAACATTTTTTTGCAATACCACTTTAAACGATCCAGTAAGTAGGCGGATTCCCCTCCCGTTTTTATAATGAAATCTTTTGGTATTTTCGGATGATGACCAATGGGTCCCCAAACAAATGGCTTTCCTGTGAGCCATAAAAAAGAAGGCATCCAGTCACTATGAAAGTTAAGATGGTGAGCGATGTCAAATGAAAATTGTCTGCGGTAAATAAAAAAAACAATGCTTAATTGCCAAAGATAACAGTAGAGTAGGGCACCTCTGGACTTCTTTTTCCAAAACCTTAAATAGTATGGAAGGTCGAAATATTCGAATTGAATATTATTGGCCTGAGCTACTTCGTTTTCTGAGAAATAGCGATCAATGGCTTCCTGATTGTTCTCCCGAGTTATAGCGATTACCTTCTGATGTTTTGCAAGTTCCATCAGAATATTCCAGCCAGTTCCATCTTCAGATCCTTTGTAAGGATTGACAGCATAGGCCGTAACTAAGGTTGTACTCTTATTCTTGTTAATCATTTTTTAGTGTTTATTTGTTTGGGTTATTATTAGGTCGAGACTTAATAACCTTAGCTGGAATTCCTCCAATGACAGCGTTTGACGGCATACTTTTGGTGACAACTGCTCCTGCTGCAATGACACAGTTATCGCCGATTGTCACGCCATCAAGAATCGTTACTTTTGCACCGATCCAACAATTCGCGCCAATCTTTATTCCTTTCCTATTTACACCTTGTAGACGAATTATATTTTCTGAATCTTCAAAATTGTGATTCTCTGGATGACAACTTAAATATTGACCAATAATACAATCGTCTCCGATTTCTAATCCACCACCACCACCGAGGTATGCAAATTCTCCAATACCGACATTGTTGCCAATTCTAATGTATGCTCCAATATTATTAAAAGAGGTGGAAGCAATCACCTGACTATAGGCACCGATTTTTACATTGTTACCGAAAGTGAGTCGCTCTTTGCATAGCGCACTTACACGAACGTGATCTTCGAGTTGAACCCATTTCCCAAATTGAATATTGGAAGCGTAAGACAAACGAACATTGCGCCCTAAAAATAATTTATGGGGCAGGCTTCCAAATAACAACATTCGAAAACCACGAATACGGTGGATCATTTTTCGAATAGCTAACTCTAATAAAACAGATGACCCCACCTTTTTGTCAAAGGAAAAATTCGGATTCTTTTTTTGAATGGTTTTTAAAATGATACTGTTAATCATAAATAAATATTAAGCATTTCGGAACCTAAGCATGCGATGTATTTTCATGTTTATACCGCTAGGAATTGTTGAACTTCTTTTTGAATGTATTCTAATGTTGTTGCTTTATTTATATTCTTGATCGGAAGATATTTTTGATTGTAATTATCTGAAAGCGATGCAAACAAATTTTGATAATTCGAAGTGAGGGATTTAATATCGTTTGCGCTGAGTTCTTTTTTTCTTTCCAATATAACCTGAGGAGGAGCGTATAAGAAAAAGTTTAATTTTGGTTTATGAATGAATCGATATAACAAGGTCGTAATGCTACTGTCAATTTGAATATTGGATCGCTTACCATCTACGATAAAGTCAAAATAATATCGGTCATATAGTACAATGTAATTCATCATTTGGTATCGAAAAAAGATATACCATTGACCAATAAAATAATCTATGAAATAATAGCTAAAGCGAATTAAAGAACTGAGCTTGCTCTTGTTAGTACCTTGGCGTGGTAAAGTACTGGCAGAACGTTTTTCAGCTCCGGCTTTTCCATATTGGATGCTGCTTAAGATGGGCAGTAGTGAAGGTCGGTGTCTTAGGACGATAACTTTTTTTCTAAACTTTTTTTCTAACATCAATTTTGTTTCCGCCAGGATTGTGCTTTTACCAGCCCCATCTACCCCGCTGAAGGTGATAACCTTCCCTCTGTCCACGAATAGGCTGGTAAAAACAGTTTTGATGTAATTGTGTGTGTTTATTAGTTTGTGGGAGGCAGAATTAAAGCTTTGTTTGTTTAGGTATCGAACTAAAGTTTTTCTTAAAGAAGGATTATGTGTTTTAATATCGTTTATGAAAATATTTGTGTTGTATTTTTTATTGAATTCTTGAAAAATATCCCAAAGGAAAAGGGAAGGGAGATCTTCAAAATACTTTATGTATTTTTTTGGTACTCCATCATAATTTAATTGATGGAAAAATATTAAATGCTCCAAAAGGCAGCTGGTAGAATAAACTTTCACCCCGTCTACTTCGGTTGTCTCTTTACGAACATATTCATTGGAAAGGTAGACAAGATTTTTTCTAATTAATTGGAACAAACAATCTATCTGAATAAAACTACTGTCCTTAAAAAAGATGAAAAACTGACTCATAGAAGTATTGCTTAAACGATCTATACTTTCAATACCTTCAAAGTTATGAATGACTCTAGAAATAAAAGGCAAAGCTTTTTTATCTAATAATAGATCTAGATCGGAATGCTCTCCAATATTGCTGATTGACCCTTCTGTGAATTTTAGAAAAGTATAATCGAGTAATGCGATCTCTTTGAAGAAGAACGTGATAAATTGTTGTCGTTGTGTCATTTGATTTACTATTTGTTTGTAAGGTATTTTTGCGTTATTTGGTAGTTATTAAGTAGTTATGTTTGATTAGTTTCCAATATTGTGCCGTCACAAAAGTTATAGTAATCGCTTGTTTTAAAGCTGTTTATATATGTCGGTGAATTCGAACTCGTTCCCATTCTGAAAATCGATTCTCTTTTTGGGAAATTTAGTATATAAAAGACTTGTTTATATACTAAATTGAATCCGAGGTGGACAATGCAAACTCTTTCTTCTTAACTAAATCCGCTAAGGCTGCCGCCCAACAATCGACAAGCCAATGAGCTTGTTGATGTAGATTTTTCTGTTGTATGTATTGAGGTAAATAATAACTTACGATGAATAACAAGTAGAATGCATAATGATCGGACCAATTCAATTCATATTGATTTGTAATACTTTTGATAATTGAATTTTTTGACAATTCGTCTAATTGTATTTTTATTTCTTCAAAAGGTTTTTGTTGTATCAATATGGCGTTTTGGAACACATAATGTAAAGCATCAAATAGAACAGGCATATCAGAAGAGGCCATTTCCCAGTCGTAAACATGAATTTTGTTTTTGGCTTCATACATATTCCAAGGTGTAAAATCACCATGAGCTAAAGCAACAGAAAAGAAATTAACGTCCTTTATTTGATCAAATAAAATATTTATATGCGTGGTGATTGCTGCGATCTGTGTTCTGGATAGATTATTCTGAGCTGTGTTTTTAGCGTTTAAAAATTGTATCCCTCTTACAATTTGTTTCCATGAACTTAGTTGCGATGGATGTTTTAAATGATGCGTTTTTGAATAACACTCTTTTAAAGCATTTAGATGTTTATCATTTAGCCCAATCGATTTAATTGGATCAAAAGGTTTGATGTTCGTTAAGCAAAGTCCCCTGGAATTTTTTATTCCTTTAGGAGTGATCATCTTGTTGAGTTGAAGTTTTTCAAGATTTTCCAGTTGCTCTTGTTCCCGTTGAACTAGTTCTTGAGCAGTTTCGGTTAACGGAATTTTTACAAAATGAGAACAGCTATTTTTTTGAAATAAAGCCATTATTGTTTTTCTGTTTTTTCCGGCAGTGCCTGTGAAAACCGCATATTCTTCAATCTCTTTTCCATTGAAAAAATGACTTAAGTTCATTTTAGAATCCCATACGGTAAAACTGCCTGAAGTAAATAAAGAGGCGCAGTTTAAGGAATACATAATTTTTATGAACGACTTATAAGCGCTAGCTTTTAAACCAGAATTGTTATAAAGTGCTAAAAAGCCGGGATGGCTATTGGCACTAGGAAAGAACCAGCGAATACTTTTATCGGGATTGTTAATATATTGAAATGTTGTTGTGTTCTTATTATTGAAAAAACTATTGAAGTGAATAGAGCCGATGATGTTGCTTTGATTAAAATTAAAATTCGGTTTCTTTTTAGAGAAGTCAAAAACTAAAAGTTTTTTGTGCGGAAAACCATGAATGATATCTTGTAAACCATTTTCTGTATTGATATAAAGCAGTGAGGAATCGGTTTCGTTCTCAAACAACGCTGCTGGATCGAATACTATACAATGATCAATTTTGTCGAAAAAAAGTTTTTGTAAAATGTGAAGGTCGTTATTGTGTGTCATTTGTGTTTACATTTGGTGGTTAAAATCGAAATCCTTTTTTTTGG
>CAZDTI010000394.1:0-8186 GCA_964508085.1 uncultured Saprospiraceae bacterium
CGTACTGAATATTCTGTGGAAGACCCGGTACCGTCAATTAAATCAAAAGCAATGATGTAAGGAGAGTTTTTAGAAAAAGTAGGATTCCCTACAGAAATATTTTCTGGAAGACCACTGAATAGTTTTTGTATCTCTCCGTCCCCCCAGTTATCAGTCTGGTTGTTCCATACGCGAATAAAGCCAATATCCCAATAGGAGATATCGTCTCCAAAATCACTATTGATTGTGCTTTGCGCATCATACATAACGTACTCTCCACTAATATCAAATTCTAGAACATCTGCATAATCTACATCCCCTGTCGTTACGCCTTGGGTGAAGGTAGGATTGTACAATTCAAAAGTTTGAGCGGCCTCCAATCCAAAATCATAGACCCACAAAGTGTTATCAAAATTGGTATTTACCGCCGCTATTCGCCAACCATCCTTGGAGATCGCTACCGTTCGCCACATACCTGACGTAGTTAAGCTCTGCTCATTGACAATCGTTGCATCGGCCCAATCTATCTCTACTTCCCAAATATTATTATCGTCTGCAACAAACTCCAAATAACGACCATCGTCAGAAATACTTGGCTTGCTAATATGGTCTCTACTGGTAAAGCCACCATCAGGTGTTCCATCCGTCAACACATTGTTAATATTATCCAATCCAATATCCGACCATAAGATAAACTCATCTCCAGGATTAACGCCAGCGTCTGTTTGCGTAGTCGTACCCGGTCCTTCTCCGATACCAACCTCTTCAAAAGCATTCGCAGCTATATCGGCAACGGCCTGACCGAAGTCATTTCCAGCTACTTCTACCACTGCATTTCTAAGGTCAATAAATTGAGAAGAAGCTACTAGATAATCGCGCAATACTTTGTAATACACCTGTTCTGCATTTGCTTTTCCAACATTGCTATTACTAGCAAATTTAAAAAAGGCAAAATTCACAATACCACTATTAATATGTACTCCCCCATTGTCTTGGGACCCCGTATATCTTTCATCATAGTGCTCTGGTTGCCAATAGAAGTTAGAGGAATTCCCTCCGTTATGCGGGTTAGACATATCTCGCATTGCACCTGTTGGAAACACAGAGTTATTCGCAATGTCTTCTCCAATCTGCCAATCGTTTCGATCTATCATGGCGCCAAAAATATCCGCAAAGGATTCATTCAATGCTCCAGATTCGTTTTGGTAAGTTAAGTTGGCTGTTCCTTGGATAACTCCGTGAGCCATTTCGTGTCCAGCTACATCCAATCCTTTTGCCAAGGGGGAATCAAAAGCCTGATCGCCATTACCATAGAACATGGCCTGACCGTTCCAGAATGCGTTATCCATATCCGCTCCATTCGTTTCTGTAATATTGATAATAGATACGATATTACCTCCCTGTCCATTAATAGAATTTCGATTGAATGTATTTTTAAAGTATTCGTAAGCAAGACCTCCGTTATAGTGTGCAGACACACTAGTCGGATTATTCCAATTATTGTTAGAGGAAGTCACATGACTAGCTTGGAAAGAACTGTTTTGAGGAGAATCATCATTTCCATCAATGGTCCATATCACCCCAACTGGCTCATTTGGAAAGTTAGAGGAGCCACTATTAAACATGCTTCTGGAAGCATCAATCATAAAGAAAGTTCCACTTTGTTGGTAGACATTTATCGTTCTGTTCACGCCTAAAAGGTCAAAAGCATTTGCGGTTGTAGGAGGCGGGGCTGTAGCCACAGCGGTACTGTTGATTACAGTACTACCTGTCTTCTCTATTGAGAAAGGGATCTCCTTTTCAACATCGGCTATATTCGGAACATCATGACCATGGGGATGTGCCGCACAACGACCGCCATGTATTTGACAGATGTTATTAAACTTATGTAAAATGGTTCCAGTCTTCGCATCTACGAAGTACTCCCACCTAGAGACAATATTCGGACGAGCCGTGACATGCCAAGCCAAATGCGCTTCTTCTGCTTTTTCATTTTTATGATAAACAATTAGCGCAGCTTCCAACTGTGCAGCTTCTAACAATCCTTCTTCAAATTCAGATAAATCTTTAAAGGTACTGTGTGTACTAACATCAGCCTGTACCAAGTCCATAGCCGCTTCTTCGGTAAACTGTGGAATGACATCTTCCAAATCTGGCGTTGAATAATAACGGCCATTAAAAAGGTGAATGGCATCATTTTTCTCATGCAAAATAATTTCAGCACCATATACTTCAAGTCCGTTATAGTATTGTTGGAGACGAATATGTTGTACGCCATTGTCATCTTCTCCAATTGATTTTATACCGAACTCTTGCTCTGGGTTTTTAATTTGTAATAAATCTTTGACACTATATAGATACTCCTGGCTGATGGCTGTTGCTGTTCTCGCTCCTTCCGCAACTGTCTCAGGTGTTCCTTTTATCCATACCGGAAGATTATTGTTAGTGCTTCGATTAACCTTTAATTCCTTTTGAGCTAGTTGTAAAGGAGGTAAATTCTGAATATTAAAATGGATCTGATCGAAAACGCTAGGCGTGCTCTGAGGGAGGTTCGCTTGATTTTTTCTTTCCAGTGTTATGTCGCTCATATCAACAGCCTGCGCATGGTGATTTGCCGGTGGAGTCGGCTTTTGCAGCTGAGCGAACAAACAATTCCCTAACAATAGGAATACCATGGTCAGAGAAGTTGTAAATTGCTTTTTCATATTTATTATTTAGTTAAGGTTTGTCTAATAAAAAGGGTTGAAATAATGAAGAGTTCATTACTCTTTTGCAATAAGCGAAGACAACTGGCTATAAAACAGCTTCAATGTATCTTCCTTCTCTGTTTTGCCATTGCCCCAGGTTAACTTCTTTGCCGTGCCGTCTTTAGTTTTGAATTCGACAAAATAATACATATTTCCGGGATCATTGACTTCCATCTTATCCAAACCAAGGAAGTTAAAGTTTTTGAATGCTTGCTTTGCTGCGTCTTTCTTTACGCCCTTTATTGGAACGAAGATTTTGTCTTTGCTGCTGCGTTTGAAAAACTGACCATTTTCCAAAAGGGTATAGTCCGTAACCAAACCAGTAAACCCACCGCCACTTCCAAACGTGATTTGTGCATCGGGGAAATCAGTGGGGGTATATTTGGTTGTTTTGCAAGAGGAATAAAAGAGAACGATCAATAATAGGGAAAGGGCGGTGATTATAAGTTTAGTCATTAGGTATTGTGTTTTGATGGATCGAAGGAATTAATTTCTTAGTGCTATGTCAAATGTAGCAAATTATCTTAGTTTTGCCTGTTTAGATGTTTTTTTTGATGTTGACTTTTGGTCTTGAATGAGGTTAGTATTTAAGTAAGACCTTTAACGGAGAAATAAACAAAAATGCAAAAAACACTCGTTTTTAAAATGTATTTATCATAGTAACAATGAAAAAATTTCTGCTCCTCCGCTTTAGCTCCATCGGCGATATTGTCTTGACAAGTCCGGTGGTGCGCTGTTTGCGAAAGCGGTATCCGGAGGCGGAGATTCACTTTTTGTGTAAAACGAAATTTGCGACCTTACTAAAAGCCACTCCTTATCTTGACAAGATTTATAGTTTTGAGAAAGATTTTAATGCTGTTTTGCCTCAACTAAAAGCAGAAACTTATGATGTTGTTATTGATTTACACAAAAACCTTCGTAGTCTTAGACTCAGACAATCTTTGGGAGTAACATCTTATGCCTTTCATAAAGCCAATTGGGCCAAATGGTTGATGGTTAATTTTAAGGTCAATCGATTGCCAGAGGAACATATTGTTCACAGGTATATGGCAACGGTTAAGCCTCTTGGGGTCGTTTACGATGGGGAGGGACTGGATTATTTCATTCCAGAAGATCAAAAGTTTGATGGTGTTGCCTTTGGAATAGCTCCCAAGGAGCCTTTTATTGCTTTTGCCATTGGAGCAGCCCATGCTACTAAACGGTTACCTTTAGCTAAAATCAAGGCTATTTGTGGACTACTACCTCAAAAAATCGTACTACTTGGCGGCCCTGCGGAACAAAGCGTAGGCAGTGAAGTTACTAACAGTTATCCAAAAGTTATCAACAGTTGTGGAAAACTCAGTTTGCACCAATCTGCAGATGCCATTCGACAATCCAGTATGGTCATTACTCCTGACACGGGGATGATGCATATTGCTGCTGCTTTGCGCAAAAAAATAGTATCAATTTGGGGGAATACTATTCCGGAATTAGGAATGTATCCCTTTTATCCTAAGGAGCCATCCAAATCAGGAAAAGCTTTATTATTGAGTAAAGTGGTTGAAGTGAACGGACTTTCGTGCAGACCCTGTTCTAAAATTGGCTTTGACCAATGTCCAAAAGGGCACTTTAAGTGTATGGAGAATATTGATATTGAGGAGGTTAGGAAGGGAGTAGAAGAAGTTTTGTCGCGTATTGAGTAAAGATTTCCAGAAGCTAAAATGAGAAATCTTGGCATATCAGCTAACTTGCGTCTTCCCTGTAGGCTTAATTATAAGAAAAACCATTATATTTCGCCGCAAAAGATAAACGAGACTATAAAACCATTCGTTTTTACCAACTTTACTAACTCTCTATCGTTATTTAAAGATTCAGAAAATTCACCTTTTATGAAAATGATAAAACCTTTACTATTCACCTTAACCTTTTTACTGGCTGGCCAGCTATCTGCACAGGATGTTCACTGGTCGCTTTTCAACTTTGCTCCTTTACACCTCAATCCAGCTCATACTGGTGATTTTGAAGGGACTTTTCGAGTTGGTGGTATTTACAGAGATCAGTCTCGTACTGTTGTTGACAATGCTTACTCTACACCTAATATCCATGTAGATGCGCCTTTATTTATGGTTGGAAAAAGAAACTGGGTTGGTTTGGGAGGCAATGTGTACAGGGATGGAGCAGGAAGAGGTGCTTTGCAGACTACCAGCGCTCAATTATCAGCAGCCATTCATGTTCCAACCAACAGAAAATCAACTTCCATTTTCTCTTTTGGTATTCAGGGTGGTTTTGTAAATCAGACTATTGATCCAGATAAATTTGACTTTGCCGATCAAGCCGTTTTCCAAACGACACAGATCATATTTGATCCTGATGCTCCAGGTGCATTACCAATAAGTCAAATTGATGAGAAAGGGAGCTACCTTGACTTTGGTGCGGGTGCTATGATTAAGTCTGAGGTAAATAAACAAACAGATATGATGTTTGGTATTGCTGTCAGACACCTAACTGCGCCTAAGTATTCTTTGATTGATAGCGATACACCGGACACTGACAGTACTTCTACTCGCTTACCAGTGCGTGTTAACTTCCATGGTAAATTTGATTTTGCTTTAAATAAAAAATGGACGCTCTCTCCAACTTTTCTGTATAGCACAATGAGGGGATCTGGTAGCAATATTCAGTTACAGGGAATGATGGGTTACTTATTTAACCCTGAAAAAGAAGTGACTTTAAATTTTGGATTGGGTTATAGATTAGGAGATGCATTAGAAGCCTTAGTTGGACTGGATTACAAGCAATTTAGAGTTGGAGCTAGTTATGATTTGACCTTGAGTGATCTCAATGACGCGAATAACTATGTAGGTGGTTTTGAGGTGGGTGTTTCTTATATTGCTGTTATCTTTAAGAAAGCGGAGGTGAAGCCAGTTATCTTCTGTCCTCGTTTCTAATATATTAAACATATTGTCCTGCTTTAATTAAGTATTAAAAAGATTCAAACTAAAATAAAACATTCCTTCCATGAGAAGTTTAACAATAATTTTCCTTTTTACTCTTACCAGTGTCGTTAGCGTCTGGGCACAACCTATTCGGACATCTACCCCTGAAGCAATGCTCAAGGAAGCAGAGAAGAAAATGGAAATGAACGATTACTACAACGCCCTTGAACTGTATGAAAATGCTTATAAAACGCTGAAAAAGCAAAAAAAAGCAAAAGGGGATAATGATTTGGCATATACCATTGCAAATCTGCACTATAGACTACGTGACTTTAAAAAAGCGGAGCGTTGGTATACTCGAGTTATTAACAAAAGATACCGTAAGGGTAGTAATCCTTATTTACCAGATGCTCGATATACATTGGGCCGCGTTCTCAAAATGAATGGCAAATACATCGAAGCTATCGAGGAACTTCGTTTGTACATTAGTGTTGCTGAAAATGCGGACTTAATTGCGAAAGCTAAGGTCGAATTAGAAGGCGCTCAATTGGCTATGCCGATGCAGGACATCACTGGCATGGTCGTTGAAAACGCAGGTAAAAAAGTAAATTCAAAATACTCTGAATATTCTCCGGTTTTGGTGGGTAATCAGATGTACTTCACAGCCATCAGGTCGGATGAAGTAATTGTAGTAGATGAAAAAACAGAAGGACAATATGCGCAGGTTTATACCTCCTCAATGTCTGAAGACAAATGGTCTGAAGCGGTATTGTTAGAAAATGAAAACATTCACCGAGAAGGTTTCCATATTGGCAACTTAGCTATGTCTAAGAATGGAGAAAGTATGTATTTCACTCGTGCTAAACTGGATGGTAACATCATAGGTGAAAGCAAAATCTATCGAAGCCGAATGGGTGATGATGGATGGGGCCCTGCCAATGAAGTAGAGGGTATAAACGGTGATTATATTGCTAAGCAAGCTGCTCCTGGAGAATTATTTGGAGAGCAAGTTTTGTTTTTCGTTTCCAATATGGAAGGTGGTTACGGTGGTTTTGACATCTACTACTCTCCAAAGCGTGGAGAAACATATGGTCCTCCCGTAAACCTTGGTAACACGGTAAATAGCGTTGGTGATGAAGAAACACCTTTCTATAGAGATGGTATTCTCTATTTTAGCTCTAATGGGTTTCCAACCATCGGTGGCAGCGATGTCTTCCAATCCGTTTGGGATGGTTCTAAATGGGCTACTCCTGAGAACATGGGTAAGCCATACAATTCTCCAGTAGATGACCTTTACTTTTCTTTGGATGACACAGGCTATAAGGGTTTTGTCGTTTCCAACAGAGAAGGTGGACGTTCTGTAAAAAGCAAAACTTGTTGTGATGACATCTGGACCATTGATATTGCTGAAGTGGTTATCGACCTTATGGCCACAACTTTTGCAGACGACAAATCTGCTTTAGCGGGTGTTACACTGGAATTGATTTCTAGCCAAGATGGCACTTTAGGAGAAACGCAGAAAAAAACCAACTCTGCAGCTAATAACTTTGCTTTTACTTTAGCCGAAGAAATGGCTTATACTGTAATTGCTTCTAAAGACGGTTACATTTCCGATACTATTGAATTCAATACCGTTGGATTGGAAGTTTCTACTTCAATAGAAAAGAAAATGAACTTAGAATTCATTCCTCCTCCGCCAGAAGATCCATATGAGACCTATGAGGTAAATGAGCCTATTGAACTAGGTAACATTTACTATGATTTGAACAGAGCAAGCATAAAGGCGGAAGCAGAACCTGACCTCACATTTCTTGTTGAGTTAATGAATAAGTATCCTGAAATGGTTATCGAACTGTCTTCTCACACGGATGCACAAGGACGTGACAAATACAATGAAGCACTCTCTCAAAGAAGAGCTCAGTCTGCAATGGACTGGATGACCAAACGTGGTATTGCTCCTTCTCGTATAAAGCCAGTTGGCTATGGGGAAAAGCAAATTAGGAATCAATGTACCAATGATGTAGAGTGTACAGATGAAGAGCACCAATATAACAGGCGTACAGAGTTCAAAATTTTGGAAGGTCCGACTTCTATTAAGATTGAAAAAACTCGTCTGAAGAAGAAAACAACTGGGGAATAAACTCAACTGTTAACTTTTACCAAAACGTAAACTTCCCACTAATGCGGGATCAAAGCGTTTCTTTGGTTTGAAAATATAAAAATGAGGTGTAAATTTCGAGATGGAGTTTATGCCTCATTTTTTTGAGTTACTAGGAGTTGCGACTCCACGCAAATAGGAGTTCGACTCCTCCAGAGTCTGACGTGGAGTCCTTGAAAAGTGCATGAGATTGCCGCTTGGAATTTGTGATAGCTCGACTTTTTTCAAGGTCTTATGTGAACTCCCGAAATCATTTTATCTAGAACTTGCTCTTATTCGTTTTTTTCCTGAACGGTGCGTTCAGCTAATTTTCAACCCGCCCGCCCGAGTCATTGTCTTGCGACATAATGTTGTAGCTACGTAAATCGCCAGAAAGTTGTAGCCGTT
>CAZDTI010000395.1:0-8184 GCA_964508085.1 uncultured Saprospiraceae bacterium
TAATAAAAAACTCAACAGAATTATCAGATGCAAAGAAGTCAAAAAGCAAGGATTGTCAGAATAAAAGAAGCACCCATTTCCTGGAGAGAAAGAGACCTCTTAACCGCAGCAGAGAGGTACATGAAAGGGGCTATTAATTTTTCTCTAGTCAAATTTGTATCTCCTTGTTTTTCAAAAATTGAGATCAAGGATGGTTATAAAATAGATCAGGTTTGGGCTTGTACCATAGCAGCATTCCATTTACAAAAAATAGCTAAGGCGGAAGACCAGAAAATTAATGCTGACCTCCTCCTTCCGCTTTATTTGAAAGCCGCTCGAATTTACGAACAAGAAGCACAACGAATACTAGGGTCTATTTTTCCTATAGAAGATCACTTTTGGGAAACCTTCTATATCCGGCAGCAGCAGGAAAAAACCAAACCGCTTGTCGCTCTTGATGCCTTGCATCTGCTTACTCAAAGTCAGCAACAGATTGCTTATCAGTTATTGACACAAAGTCTTAAAGCGATTCTTGAAGGACATTACACCGCTTATCAGACAAGAAAAAATCACTTCGAAAATGCTAAACGCTTGCTGATGGATTTACCAATAGCTCCTTTGCAGGATTGGTTGAACCAGCAATTGATTAATTAAAAAATGAAGTTTCAAAATTCAATTAAAAATAAAACAGATAAAATGAAAAATTCAAATGTAACCATACTGTTATGTATTTTGTTCTTTCTTGTGCAATCTGCTAAAGCTCAAAATTATCAAATTTCCAATTTGCAAACTATTGACCTGAATAGAGCCGCAGGTTTTGCAGACAGTGAGCACAATATAGCTCCCATAGCCACCAAACCAAATGGAGGTGCATATATCCAATGGGCTTCAAACACCGGTTTCAATAATAGGAACCGATGTACAGCCACTTCAACAATCTATGCAACAGAGGTCGATAATGCCGGGCAGGTGCTGGGTTCAGACATTACACTTGGACAATCCCTTCCATACGGAATCGCAGCTACTGCGACAGGCTTCGGATATTTACTAGGCGATGGGGATAAACTTATTTTCAGAACCTATGATGGTAGTCAAACAGGAAGTACCACTATTATGAACCATCGAGCTAAAGTTAATTGTGGGCATTACACGCCTTATCCGGAAGGTGGATTACCAGATCCGGGGCTAGATTTTAATAACCCTAATGGCTCTAATCGCTGGGCCTGGGATCAGCCCTACTTGCCAGAAAAAGGGGACATCGCTTTTGGAAACAATGAATATAGTACCGCCTTCGGACATTCCAATAATTTTGCACAAAGCAATGGTGGAACAAACGATACTCATTCAGGAGATGCTTATATTACTTTCGATAACACGGCGGGGAATGCCAAATTATCACATGCGCAAGCTGATCATAGCTCAGACCGACGAATAGAACATATAAACGGAAATACTTTTGTTAGTGTCAGACTCAATGATAGACTCGGATTCAGACTGTACAAACATGTAAATGGTGTGTTAGAAGGCAATGACCTGTTGTTTACAACTAAGACCGATTATACGGCACAGGATGGAACTATGGTAAGCGATACCACCTATCGCCATAGGTATTGCGCATCACAAGATAACAATGATCCCGCATGTGACTGGCAGAACCTTTATGGTGTTGGCGGAGATGGTGGTGGTACCTCTTTTGGAATTTTAGGGGACTTACATTCTATTGGCGACGGCACAGTGGCTTTAACTTACGGGATTCGCCCAGCGCAACAAGCCTGGAATGAATTTAACCAAACTGAAGTGATCAAAAACCAGTTAGACTTTGCCTTGATAAACCAATCGGGTACGGTTACTTTACGCCGTATTCTTTTTGAACCGGATGGACAAGTAGGGCAAGGCAATTATACGGTATTTCAACCCTATGAAAGATTGACCTGGGTGAAATCCGCCATGATACCTGGTGGTTATTTTATTTTCTTTAGAACCGAAACCTCCAATGGAGCGCTTACTAATCCGACTTATACACAAGGGATCGTTCGAATGATCGAGGTAGACCAAAATGGAATCATTTTACAAGGCCCGGTAACCGTACCTGCCTCCGCAAGCTTTAATCGGGCTGATGAAGTAGAAGTATTAAATAATGGTACCATCGCATGGACCTCTACTACAGGAGAGCAATTAAAATTGCATTTAATTCCTGCCGACCAGGCGACAACTCCACCTGGTAGCGCACCAGTAGCTTTACCTGCAACTAATCTTTCGATAAACTCTTTTACAGCTAATTGGAATTCAGTACCCAATATCACAACTTATCGAATTGATGTGTCCACCGATAATTTCAACACTTTTGTCAGAGAGAATGCATGGGTAGCAGATACTAGTTTCACCATTAATAATTTACCCCCCGCTACAAATTTCCAATACCGCATTCGAGCATTTAATAGTGCTGGCACAAGTGTTAATTCAAATAACATAACAACGCAAACGCTAATTGCCACAACTGTTAGTCCGGTTGATCCTTCCTGTCCGTCCACACCAAATATACCCAATCAGTTTGGCACTACGATTACGTCTGTCCAGTTTAAAGACAGCCAGGGAGCTGTTCTGCTATTAAGTAATACGGTAGATGAATCAGACAGCTATCAGGATTTTACCGGCGATCCAAATTTAGTATTGTCTACTAAACCTGGCGAAGTTCTGACACATCACATCATTAGTTCTCACGGCACCGGTCAAGGCCAGGAAAACACTAAAATATGGATAGACTTTAATCGAGATGGTTTATTTAATGAAACGAATGAATTATTATTTAATCAATTAATTGGTAGTGTGGAAGGCCAGGTGACGATTCCATCAACCACTCCGCCAAGTATGTATAGAATGCGGATTAGAAAGGGTTGGGATTTTTCAAATGCTTGTCATCAAAATGCGTTTACCCAATTGGAAGACTATGCTATTCAAATTCAAGCTAACGTTCAACTAAGTGCTAAGGTCTTTTTGCAAGGTCCTTACAATGGTGCTTTGATGAATGACCTTCTCCGGGTAAACAATTTAATTCCAACAACCGAACCTTATACTGCTCTATCCGCATTCACCCATGTGAATGGTGGTGGAGAAACGGTTGCGGGAAGTGTATTGGCTACTACCGGTGATGACGCTATTCTGGATTGGGTTTTTGTGGAATTAAGAAGTAAGTCTGCTCACAGTACCGTTCAACATACCCGTTCCGCTTTGCTACAACGAGATGGAGATATTGTAGAGGTAGATGGATTTTCGCCCTTGACTTTTCCAGTAGCCCTAGCGGATGATTATTATGTAGCTATTCGGCATAGAAACCATTTAGGGATTCGAACCGATACGGTTATATACTTATCAGGCATGTCTACGTCACTGGATTTCACCTTGGCAAGTATCAGCACTTTTGGCAATAATTCCCGCAAGGATTTAGGAGGTGGTGTACTCGCTATGTGGGGTTGTAACGCTAATTACAATAACAGTATAAGAGCTTCCGGACCTCCTGCTATTAATGATTACTCCAATGTTCTAAACTACTTGGGCACCCCATCTACGATTCAAACGAATGTTTATGTCCCCCAGGATTTTAACATGGATGGAACCGTTCGGGTTTCTGGCCCACCTGCAATCAATGATTATTCGCGACTACTTAACATATTGGGCACACCGACCACAATTATTCATGAACAACTTTAATTAGCTATAGTGCAACGAAACAAATTTCTTGTAAATAATAAAATATCAAAATAATGAAACAGATACTATTAGCCACAACAATGCTTTTACTAACCATCACACTTAGCGCCCAAGTCGGCATCAACACCGACAACACCGACCCTGATGTCAGCGCAATGCTCGATGTAAAATCCACCGACAAGGGACTACTAGTCCCACGAATGACAACAACACAACGAACGGCAATTTCTAACCCTGCCAATGGTCTTTTAGTATTCGATAGCACAACGGGAAGTTTTTGGTTTTTTAACAATGCTGCATGGACAGAATTGACAGGAGGTGGAAATACATCCGCAATTGCAGATGCAGATAACGACACCAAAATACAAGTGGAGGAATCTGCCGACGAGGATAAGATTCGACTGGATGTAGCAGGGACCGAAGCGATGGTGATTGACAATAATGGCAATGTTGGCATAGGAACTGACAATCCATCCCAAAAATTTCAGGTGCAAACCACAACTGACAATTATGGCATTTCTCATACTAACGGAACCGTCGAGATGAGTACTTGGGTCGATAGTCAATCTGGTCGATTGGGTACCCTGACCAATCATCCACTACGGTTTTTTACGATCAACGCCAATAACGAGATCATGGCACTTACAGGAAACAATGTCGGTATTGGAACTTCAAGTCCAAATTTTCAACGAAAACTTCAGATTCAAACCGCAACTAATAATCATGGCTTATCACATACTGATGGAACCATCGAGTTGACCACCTGGGTTGGTGACACAACTGCAAGACTAGGCACGCCATCGAATCACTCATTAGTATTATCCTCTTTTAATAACAATAATTTGACGCTAAAAACAAATGGCAACACTGATATTGGGAATGGTAACATCGCACTTACAGGAAGTTGGTTGTCGAATGATGGAGATACTTTTGATGGCCTTGCTATCCAAGACAATGGCAACATTGATATTGGGTTTGGAAACATCGCTCTGACAGGAAGTTGGTTGTCGAATGATGGGGATAACTTTGATGGACTTTCTGTTCAAGACAATGGCAACATTGATATTGGGTTTGGAAACATCGCTCTGACGGGAAGCTGGCTGTCCAACGATGGTGGCAATGAAGGACTCAAGATAGATGATAATGGTAATGTAGGAATAGGCACCACAAGCTCCCCAAATCGGCTTTCCGTTATTGGAAATTCCGGTGGAGGTGGTGCCGACGCTGGCGTAATGACCATCCAAAACACCCACAACAATGGATTCTCGGGTATTTATTTCAATGATCTTGACGGAACTAGAGAAGCTTGGTTGGGTTATGTAAACAGTACCGCAGGTGGATTTACGGGGGGATCTGGATCAATGCAAATTGGAACTGACAGGTCATATATTTCTCTTCGTAAAAATTTCCCTATGAACTTCTTCACGCTAGATGAAATGGGCTTTAACTCAACAGGTCCTATAAAACTTAGTGCAGCTGGTGGCATCCATTTGAATTCAGGAAGCGAAGAAATTTATGCGAGTCTTCAAGCAAATCAAATAGGTCTACCTCTAAATGTAGTTCATAATCTACTGGGAAATAATTTAAGCTATGCTGTATCCAGTCGAAGGTATAAGAAAAACATCCGTCCCGCCAATCTTGAGGCAGACTTAGAAAAATTCCTTAGCCTTGAACCCAAAGCTTTTCAATTTAGGAAAGACTCAAGTGGAATTTATGATTATGGTTTTATTGCCGAGGAAGTGGATGCTTTGGGCTTAACTAATCCATTGTCCTGGAAAAAGGACGGACAAGTAGAAAGCCTCTATTTCGACCATATTACTTTTTACAATTTTGCGGCGGTCAAGCAGAATTATCAGCGGATTAATGAATTGGAAAATAAAAATAAAATCCTTCAAGCAAAACTAGAAAAGGTAGAAGTATTAGAACAACAAGTGGCGGGCCTATCCGCCATACAAGCGGAACTTAAAGCGATGCTCGAATCTTCCAATAGATCAACAAGCAAATATTCTAATAATAAGAAATAACCCTGCTACGATCTGCTCTTGACTGACATCTACCAAAGTCAGTCAAGAGGCATATTTTTCTCAAAAAGAAACATGAGTTAAAACTTTTGAATCATAGCTAAAAGACATGGCATTGATCAGGAGATACCTTTGCCTCAACGAACTTAAACGGCCGTCTTACAAAGACCATAATAAAATCTGCTGTTGATGAAGGGACTCGTTTCTCCATTGATGATTTAGTAAACGGACAATATGTTCTTAAAGTTCGTAATGCAAAATCATCTTATTTTGCTAAATTTGGATGTTCTGGGAAGCACATTTAGTTGGTCAACGGAAAGAATATTGCCACATGGAACAATTGGTCAATTTAGATGCACTTCCTTATACGGGTTTTAAAGTAGCGGTCTTTCCTTTGAAAATCGTTGGAGCATCCGCTGCGCCTGCTAGAGTGGTTGCGATTTTTGAATAATGAATCCACAACATTCGCTAAAAATGCCAAATAAAAAACATCCATATTGCATCGCTTTTTTCTGTCTATTTCTATTAACGAATTTAATAGCACAAGAGCCCCCCATAAAATCGAATTCCAGAGATAGTTTGGAAACCTTGATCAAGGAAGCCCAAGGAATAGGCAAAGTCGAACCTTTGTTTGCTTTATTCAATAAGGTCTTTCCTAGAGATATTGATAGAGCCATTACAATAACGGAAGAGATTGGGCAATTGGGTGTAATACATGATGAGAAGAAATATCAATTATTAAGTTTGACACAGCAAGTGGCTATCCATAGTTTTAAAGGTCAATATGACTCCATACACTTGGTATGTACAAAAGGTATTGAATTATCGAAGAAATGGAATATCAATAAATATTTAGGTGATTTTTATAACGGCCATGGGATTTATCAAATAGAGGTAGGATCATTAGATAGCGCTATCTACTATTATGAATTGGCACTTAAAAATACTGAAGCTACAAAATTAAAAATTTATAATAATTTAGGTAGAGCTTACGAGCGTAAAAAAAATTATGACAAAAGTATAGAAGTGTTTGAGTTAGCAATTCTGGAAGCACGCCAATCGGGAAAAAAAAATGCAGAAGCAGTAATTACCAATAATTTAGCAGGCCTTATTATCCTTATTCCTGATTTTGATAAAGCAGAACGATATTATCTTAAAGCTATTGAACTTAAAGACCAGGTAGGAGATGAAAAAGGGAAACTTTATTCTTACTCAAATTTATCAAAGAATAAGTTTTCTATTGAGAAAAGGAAAAAATACACAGAAAAAGGAAAACAAATTGCAAAGTCAATAAATAATGCTTATTGGATTAATCAATTCTTAGTAAATGAAGGGAGTCTTTTATTAGAGGAAGGGCGCTATGAGGAAGGTGTTAATAAATTAGTTCCTGCTTTCGAATCCGCAAAAAGTGAGCTGGGCTATAAGTTTATAAGTTATCTAAATACACTTGCAGGGCTCTATAGCAAACTTGGACAATTTGTCGAGTCAGAGAAGTATGCTTTAGAAGCATTGGCTATGGCCGAAAAGAAAAATTCAATTATTGATATTTTAGTTCCTCAAGAATTACTATTATCAATTTATAAAAAGAATAAGAATAAGGATAAATATTTTGAATTAGCAACTCAATATTATCTGGTTAAAGATAGCTTAGCGAGTTCCAAAAGTTTAGAACGGTATACTCAACTCGAAGCAGAACTTGACGAAGAACAAAAGACCAAAGTTAGTTTGCTAAATGATCAAATAGAACAAGAAAAAAACAGTCGCCTTCGATTAGGAATACTAGGTTCAGTTATTGCTCTCCTATTGCTTCTAACAATCTATTTTCGTAATCAAAGAATAAAAACGCAAAAAGAATTATTATTAAAAGAACAAGAATCAAGTAAAGAATTAGAAGATTTAAATTCAAAACTACAAGACTTAGACCAATCCAAAACAAGACTGTATACCAATATCACCCACGAATTCCGAACACCGCTAACGGTCATTTCCGGTATCGCTGAACAAATGAAACCTAACACTTTTGAAAAGGATAGTATCATTGTAAAAAGAAATAGTGACCAATTATTAAATCTGGTCAATCAAATGTTGGACTTGAGAAAATTAGAATCTGGCGTAATTCAAATACAAAAAACACAAGATGACATCATAAAACATCTTCGCTATTTGACGGAGTCTTTACATAGCTATGCGAAGACGAAAGGGCTAACCATTCATTTTTTATCAGATGAAAAAAGTTTGTTGATGGATTTTGATCGAGAAAAAATAACACGAGTTCATACTAATCTTTTATCGAATGCGATAAAGTTTACACCAGAAGAGGGGAATATTTATATCCAATTAACAACACAACATAATTCATCTGCTGAAATTCCAAATGACAACAATCTATTGATAACAATAAGAGATACCGGTGTCGGAATTCCACCAGATAAGTTGCCATATATATTTGATCGCTTTTATCAAGTAGATGATAGTT
>CAZDTI010000396.1:0-8158 GCA_964508085.1 uncultured Saprospiraceae bacterium
TTCTTTTTCTTGAAAATTATGGCTTGATACTAAACTCCATAGCCTGAAAAATGCGATGGAGCTTGGGAACGCTTTGTCTGAAGACAGGTTCAATAACGTCTTAAAGTCTATTTTCAATCTAACTCTAAGCCTTTAATATTAGCGGAAGTGTCTTTTGAAAAAGTTTCGAATTATTCTTATCGTTTCATCCTTAAAATTTAGATCATTATATATCGGAATTGCTTTTCCTGGTGTAATTCTTTTCCAAATCCTTTCATCTAATTCTTCTGACCTCACTACTAGGTATTTCTTTTTTTCAGATAAAGCTATTCCTAATTCAAATGGCATCCAAGGTGAAATCCCAAATTTCCCTTCCTTTGAAGGCATCTGAACTTCATGATGCCATACACCAACGAAATAATCACAAGCTTTTATTTTGTCCAATACCTCTTGAAGTATAATGTTACCATCAGCGATTTGATATTCATCAATATAGTAATCTTCACCAAAATTAGATCTTATGATTTTGGCATGTTTTGCTGCACTTCCAGGGAAGGATAAAAATACTCTTTTTCGATAATCTTGTTTATTCCTAATGTCGATAATATTGGCAAGAGAAATCAATTCTTCTAATTCTTTAGAATCTTCCGCAGATTCTAACTTAGATACTAAAGTTTTTATCTTTTCTTGAAAGTCAAGTGTTTCAGTTAAGCTATTTTTACTATTAATTCCTAAATTGAGGGGCTTCTTCTTTAAAGTTACTTTCTGTTTGGGGTAAAGTGGTTGACAAATAGAGATATTATACGTTTTGATATTGTAGTCAAGATTACTAGTTTCTTGAATTAAATTAACAACCCAATTAAACAATTCTTCTTGCTCATTAAATTCATAAAAATTTATATCTGATTTGAATTCCAGTATTCCTTCCCAAATACTAATATTTGCAGATCTTTTTCTTAAAAGGCCTGTTATAATATTGAAATTAGCATCAGCAACTATTTTTAAAATAGTAGATAACGCTCCTGGTCTATCATTGTGATAAAAACCTAAATGAATTATCTTTGAAAGAGAACTTATTTTTGGGAAATAAATTCTTAAATTTCTCTCTTTAGTATCCGATAGAAGTATATATTTTAGAGGAGTAAATTCATCGTCACCCATCGGGGATAAAATACTTCTCACTTCATCTATTATTTCAGTAGATAACTCAATTTTTACTTTATTCTTTTCGTTATTCTTGCTTACTTTTTTAATTATAGTCGATGCCTCTTTATGTAGGTCTTTCCTCGAAATTGGACTAATATATAGTTGCATTTTATTTTTACCACCTTCTTCTTTCCATAATATTGAGTCACCACAAAAAGCAACAATAGTTTCAAAGATTTTTAAATATTTATAGTCATTAACTGGGAATACATAATCGTATTCAAAATATTTCTGTTTAGACCATTCATAAGTACTATCATGATCTAAATTTGATCTAGATAAATCTATTAAAAGGTTAATAGTGTGATGGCTTTGATGGTTTATTGAAGAAGATTCTTCGGTAATTATATTTACTTTTAAATAAGATAATGCGTCGATAAGCTCTTTTACAATTCCAACATTATCTTTCATAGTACATCTTAAAATTGCAAGATCCTTTGTTGATTCATATGGACTTACAATTATTTCACAGTGGGATGGTTCATTTAAATAAGGCGACATTATTCCTAATCTTACAGTAGTATTTGGGAGCAATCCCAAGTGACCTGTATGAAATGGAGGAATTACTATTTCATTCTTATTCAACGTTTTCAGATAATCTAGTACAATCATATTTTATTATATATATTATGTTTTATTTCGACTTAAAAAAGGAAAGTACGAATTTATTGAAATAATTTGAACATGCTTTAATTTTTATGACGCGATAATGTATGTTTAATCATCGAACCCATTTCCGCTAAAGGTTTGGAGCAATGGCGGTGCTGTGATTAACTAAGATTTTATTTGAAAGTTCGTCCCACCCATAGGCATCCATTTCACAAAGTCAGGACATACTTCCATTTTCTAAAAGAGCTTGGAATAATAATGACTAATGCCCCACTCTCTCAACAACACACCTACATAATACCTACAATCACCCACTCTCTTTATCCAAGGTAACCATATTCTAAAAAAACACCAAGTGTAAATCCCTTTTTATCTTTTCCACACCTAAACACTACACTCCAAACAATAATGACTCCGGCGGGTACTTGGATTTACTTTTAACTTTTGTTGTATCCACATCAACCACTTACGACCAGCCGAAGACAACAAGTCATAGTAACCTATCTTCTGAAAACTAGACGGTAAAATATGTTCTAAGAATTGCTTCATAAAATAAAACGCTGACAGCTCCATTGTCTTTACAATTGGTTTTTGATTCCCATCTTCTTTTCGATAATCTGTATAACTAAATGTAATTACATTGTTCTATGATTCCAATATACTGCTATCTGCCATCGCTATTCAAAAACATAAAAGTTTGATGCTTCAACATCGTCGCACTATCTATCAATTTCTTAAGTTGTACTTATCACAAAACCGTCGGCAAAATCTTTTCTCTTCGCGGGCGTGGCGGCTCCCCCCCCCGAATCAAAACTTTGGTATATAACATTCTGATTGCGGAGTAGTCACCGTTCACCGTTTGCCTTGTCTGTCCTGAGCCTGTCGAACGGCTAATCCTTTTTTGGAACGAACTACTTGTATTATATCCACCCATCTGCTCCTCAAACAACCAATAACCGGGCTTGTATGATTTTATATATTGCTCTAAAATAGTACTATTTTTTTGAGATAACAAAGTGTATAATCCTTTTTGTTCTTCCCTCTCTTTATGAATATCTTCTGACGATCCAGCAATATATCTTCTACTCGAAGTTGAAACATCTCCCCCCAATCTAAACTTACTTGAATATACTACCATCAATATCAGAAGTATAAAATCGACGTAAACAATAACGTTGTTTTCATCCGCTTCGGTGACCAACTTAGCAATAATATATCTTTACCAAGATCAGTTGACAATCGGAGTTTTAATGATTTGTCGAACATATTTCTTTCCGTGATTAATAATTTCTACAGCATAAATGCCTGACGGCAAAAAAGAAAGGTTGATATTTCCTCTGATCATTTTTTGTTCAAAAACAACTTGCGAAAAAGAATTATAAATCCTTATTTCAAAATCATTTTTGATAACTAGGTCATTCAAATTAAATGTAATCTCTTGAGAAAAGGGGTTCGGCGAAATAGTAATGTCCTCTTCTACTTCGAGCGGATCGATCGCAGTTACTACTTCTGGTAATTTAAATCGAATGACTCCATCCATCTCTTGATAGTCCGGATAAATTCCATGAATAAGATATACGTAACCATCAATAACAAAAGACCCCGGTGCATACCGAGATTTCTTCGGATGTGGTGGCATTGAATTCCAACTATCCGACACCGGATCGTATTGCCAAAATTCCCCTTCGGCCATACTACCATGATCTTCTCCTTGACCACTCAGTGCATATCCTTTGCCTCCATAAGAAAATTGCGTTCCCGACACCCTACCCTCAGCGGGAAGACTGGACATTAGCGCCCAGTCATCATTTGATGGATCATAGCGATACCAGTCATTATAGATGGCCCCATTACCATCCGTATGTCCAAAACCGACATAAACAAAATCACCAATGGCAAATTGATAGGGATGATGCCTTTCTGTAGCGGGGAACTCTCCTTTTTCAGTCCATGAATCCGAACTGATGTCGTATTCCCACCAGTCTTTTAATTCGCCATTAATGCCTTCTCCTAAGCCCATGTATATTTTGCCATTGATGGCTACGAAGGCAGGATGGATTCTTGGTGTACACGGACAGCTTTCCAATTCTGTCCAAGTATCGGTAAGCGGATCGAAAGACCAGAGGTCATCTAAGTATTCTAGGTTACCTATATCATTTAGGCGAAAGCCAAAACCGAGGTATCCTTTTTCATCATAGATATCTCCGATCGCGAAAGTCCTTGACAGACCTGGGAAGTCTTCTTTCTGTGTCCATGTATCAGTTGGAGCATCGTATTCATAAAAAAGCGGAGTTCCAAAAGCGGAACTATTATCAGAGCCCGTAGCTACATAGCCTTTCTGACCGAAACTGAATGCGACAGTATGATGGAGTGTTTCAAATTCTAATGGAATAGGGCTTACTTGTTCCCATTCTTGACAAAAAATGGATGTGCTGAAAAGTAGAGACAGCCAGAGAAGTGTTATTTTTTTCATGTTTTCTTGGTCTTATTGGATTCGTTTGTTCCTGCTAAAATGTTCTATGTAAGAACTATCAATGGAATAAAGTATTAAAACCCGATAAGTCTTGAAAACGCTGTATGGTCCTCCATTCAGGAAAGGATCAATGTCCATCATTTATACTCAAAATGGCAGCTCTAATTTTATTGCGTTCTACATTTTCATCAGCAGAAGAAAGTATAGACATTCTGGCGTTCTTATTTAATTGATTTAGTCTTCCTTTTATCAGAATGATTTCATTGGCTGCATCAGGAAAATGGTTTTCTAAGCTCGATAGCGCTTCCATCAATTTTCCTTGAGCAACTAAATTCTGAACAATGGACTTAGAAGAATTATTTTGATTTTCGATATAAGTGCTATTCTCACCCATATTAATTTGCCTTCCTATTTGTTGGGTGCCTACCATATCTCTATCAGGAATGGTTTCTTCGTTTGCTGGTTTTTGCTGTCCCTTCTTTAAAAAATCCTTTAAAGTCCAATCTATAATTTCTTTATGATATGCATGGATAAATAATGTCCAAGATGGATGGAGCTTTGAGGTTTCTCCCGGATTGACAATGGTCACAAAAGAGTTATTTCCGCCAACGGTAGCTTCGGCTGTTTCGAAAGCCTCTTTCAGGCTGTATTCTTTTTCAAAGAACAATTTATAAAAGTAGGCAGACATCCGAACAGCTTCTCCATCATTGACTTTTACATTAGTGGCAATAACCGCTTTCACTCCTTTTGCGGTAAAGATATCTACTTGACCATAAGAAAGGCAGCCATTCAAAAAGACGATTTGAATATTGTGATTTTTAGGCAACAATAAACGAGACAGTCGAATCTTATCCAAATCCTTAAATCCGTCAAGAACTATTTTTCCTTCTTCTGCATGACCTCCGAAATGGAACATAAATAAATCCTTCCCTGCATCAATGACCGCATCTGCCAGATCTACAATGTCGGTATTTTCCAGTTTTTGAGGGACAACCTCCTTTTGGTTATTTACACTGGTCCAGATTTTTTCGGTTTCTACACTTATCCCTGCTAAGTCGTTTGCGGCAAAGCTCATTAATAGGATGGGTTGTTTTGACATTTTTTCAACTTTTACTTTTCAAACATTCTTAGAAAATTACTTACGGCTTTAATGTGAGGATGAGATTTCGGAAGTACTTTTTTTATTATATCTAATGAAATAACACCATGTTGATAAGCCCCTTTATAATCTTTAAGACTCATTAACACATTGGCTAGATTCCAATATCTTGTTGCAGTTTTTAGATGTTCTTTCCCAAAATTTTGCTCATCTGATTTTATCGCTTTTTCCAACAAGTCCTTTGCACCTTCATAATCACCGAGCGCTTTAAGCACTACTGCCAAATTAGAATAGCTGGTCGCTGTTCTTGGATGATCTTTTCCTAAATTTTGTTCCAAAGATTTTATCGCTTTTTCCAACAACCCTTTAGCTCCTTCATAATCGCCAAGGTCTTGAAGAACGGTTGCTAAATTAGAATAATTGGTCGCTGTTCTTGGATGATCTTTTCCTAAATTTTGCTCATCTGATTTTATCGCTTTTTCCAACAAATTCTTTGCCCCTTCATAGTCCCTGAGATTTTGAAGAACGGTTGCTAAATTAGAATAATTTCTCACTGTACTTGGATGATCTTTTCCTAAATTTTGCTCATCTGATTTTATCGCTTTTTCCAACAAATTCTTTGCCTCCTTATAATCCCCGAGGTCTTGAAGAACGGTTGCTAAGTTGGAATAACTAATCGCTGTACTTGGATGATCTTTTCCAAAATTTTGCTCCAAAGATTTTATCGCTTTTTCCAACAACCCCTTAGCCTCTTCATAATCACCGAGGTCATGAAGCACTAGTGCCAAATTGGAATAACTAATCGCTGTACGTGGATTCTCTTCTCCAAAATTTTGCTCATCTGATTTTAGCGCTTTTTCCAACAACTCCTTTGCTCCTTCATAATCCCCGAGGGCTTGAAGCACTAATGCCAAATTAGATTGAAATCGAGCTATCATTTCCTGATTGGAATCCAAAAGAGCAATTGCAATTTCTAAAGCCCTTTCTCTAAGAGTTTTTGACTCTGTATAAAAACCATAAATTTTATCTAAAAACCCCAAACGATCTAACAACTCTGCAAACACAAGGGAATCTTCCTTAAAAAATACATCTTTCAGACGCTCCGCATAAGTACGAAAGGTGTTTTTTTCAGAAAGAACATGCTTTGGATCTTGAGCATCAAATTCAATTAAATTGCTAACCGCTTCAATATACGGATCAGCCCAATCCACACTAAGGTCGAGTTTCTCCAACACGATCTCTGCTATTAAGGGATGTAGGGAGAAGTGTTGGGTTTCTTTATTTTTTTGAAGCCAGCCCGATTCAGAGATTTGCTCTAACTCATCAAGGTCGAAGTCAATGGATAAGGTGTTAAAATAAGTTTCTAATCCTGTTTCATCCACCTCCTCTGCCAATGGTAAAAGGGTAAAAGCCTTAAGGATCTCCTGATCCTTTTCAGGAATCACAGCTATACTTTTAAAAATAAAAAAGATGTATTCATTAACTTTTCCCCGCTTGAGGTTCTCAGAAACCGTATCTCCATGCTCACCCGTATCTATCCCTACCTTATTCAATTCCGGATCTTGTATCCACCGCTCATTGATGATTTTTTCAAGTTCTTCAAAAGCTAAGTTTCGTTTACGGGCAGCCTTCGCAATCAATTCAATCAACAAGGTATGTCGAAAAAGTTTTTGGACCAGGTTTTCTATTTTTTGATCGGGGATTTCTTCTGCTTCCGTTTTTTGATAATGCGTTTTAAACAAGCTTATAGCTAAATCAATTTGCAGCGATTCAACAGCTATCGTTTTCCAACCATCGGGTTTCACCCTTGAAGTTAACAGGAAATGACAATTGGAGCGGGTGAATAGTTGCCGATATAGCGCAATATCCTTTTTGTCATTGGCATTGTCAATCACGACTAAGGTCTGTCCTATATTATTACTAAGGGTATTGATGACCAAAGCCAATGCTTGGTCTGGCTGTCCGTTTTGCAGTAGACCATCGACTGCTGTAGCGATATGGAGGTTATTCAACAGCACAGCGTTATTGACAAAAGCCTCCCGAATGCTGGTGGAGACGGTCAACCACGCCAAGTGTTTATAGTTTTCATTGTATCCGACCAGGTATTTGCTAGCCAGAGCCGTTTTTCCAATTCCTCCCACTCCATTGACTAATACCGCAGGGTTGTTATCGCTGAGGTGAAGCCAAATTTCTTCCAATTCCTTTTTTCGTCCAATGATGTGTTTGGAAGATATCGGTATGTTATTGCTTAAAAAACGAGGGATTTTTTTTCTCCGTAATTGTGGATTACCTGTTGGTTTTCAATGTAGGTACAGTAGTCCCCCATGTTAATTTGTCGCCCAATCTTATTTCCTTTATCTTCAGACATGGATGGTGTAGTATCGATAACTTAAAAATTAAATATAGCTATATTTTTAAATATTTCATAGTGCCTTTAAGGCTAAAGAAAGGCTTTCTCATAAAAACCGTTTTAACAATTTCTACCTTTTTTTACCCCAACCCTAAAGGGAGAAAAGGCAGAAATCGCTAAAACTCCCTTTAGGGGTCGGGGTAAATTTTAGCGATTTTTGGCTTTTCGTACTGGTTTCAACAATTGATTTATTTTATGAGAAAACTCTTCAGACTAAAGAACTTAAAAGAAAGTGGGCTGAATAAAAAACAGCGCGTAAGGAACGAAGTGGCTACATTATCTGAGTGAATGGATAATTAATTGCATAACGCTCGGTCCGGCATCATAGCGACGGGTCACATTGGTCTTCGTATTGAACTGCTGGTAGTTAGGAATGTAAAAC
>CAZDTI010000397.1:0-8144 GCA_964508085.1 uncultured Saprospiraceae bacterium
ACCTCATAGCCATCCATTACAGGCATCATGACATCACAAAGAACAAGATCAGGAATATGTTCTATGGCTAGTTTGATTCCTTGCTGGCCATCTTTTGCAAATAATAGTTGGTAAGTTTCTCCAAATGATCGTTGTTGATGATAGAGTAAATCTTCATTGTCTTCTATAATCAATAATAAGGGACGCTCCTCTTTTTCATCAATGCTAACAATTGAATTTTCGTCAAAACTAACTTCTTCCTCTCCTATTTTAAATCGAGGGGCAAACTCATCTTCTTTAATTGAATTAAGGATTTCTTCCGAATTCAAGTGGTTCTGCCCAAGAGGAAAATGTAATCGAACAAGGGTGCCCTTCTCCAATTCACTTTCTACTTCAACTTTTCCATAATGCAATGTTACAAAATCTTTGACCAGCGCTAAACCTAGTCCCGTTCCTTCGTAAGCATATTTATCTTTTCTTTTTGCCTGATAAAAACGATTGAATATTTCCGGTAAATCTTCTTTAGGGACACCTACCCCATTGTCTTCTATTTCTAAACAAACCTCCTGACTTGTTACACTCATTCTAACATTAATGTACCCTCCATCATGACTGAATTTTATAGCATTTGCTAAGACGTTATATAGTATTTTATCCATCTTATCTCTGTCGAAAAACAAGTCTACTTGATCCACCGCTGATGAAAAACTTAGGTCGATATTCTTTTTATTTGCTAAAGGAACAAAAGAATTCGTTAGCTCTTTAACATAGACATAAAAGTCATTTTCGCTGGCCTTCAGTTTCATCTGTCCAGATTCTAATGTGGACAGGTCCAGTAATTGCCCAACCAAGCCTTCGAGTCTCTTAGCATTTCGTCGAACAATGTCAACATCCTTTTCATGAAAAAGGTTGACGTTTTTTCCTTGGGGATGACCAAATATCTTTATTGCGTTTTCATCATCCAAACTATTTAAAATCAAGGTAAGTGGTGTCCTAAGTTCGTGAGAAATATTGGCTAGAAATCGGGATTTGGCTTTATCTATTTCTTTTAACTTTTCTGATTGTATTTGTATTGTTTTTGTCCGTTCTTCTACTGTTTTTTCTAAGTCTTCTTGACGTTTTAATAATGTCCTTGTTTTTCTTTTTTGAAAAAATGAAATGAGACCAACTAATAACAATGCCACAAGTATAATGAACCACCACTCCAGATAAAATGGCTTTAGTACAGTGATCGGGATTAATAATTCCTGTTTTGAAAAAGTACCATTTGCGGTAAGTCCTTTTATTGCAAGTTGGTGATTCCCATAAGGCAAAGCGCTGATCGTAAGGGAATTCTCCTTCGTTTTTATCCAATTATTATTAGTTCTTTCTCCATTAGAGTTAATCATATATTGATACTCAATTCCAGTTGTGTTTTCATAAGCTAAAAGTGCAAACTGCAGCTGAAGATACTTGTCTTCAGGGGCCATAATTATTTTACCTTCTTTATAATAATCACTGATTTTACTTTCCTGTTTATTGTGTTTTCCAGAAAAGAGTTGGCAGGCCATCAAAGTGATTGGCACATCCGGCTGTTCATGAAAATCTTGATAAAAATCTTTTGGATGAAAATAAGTCACCCCATTTACTGAGCCAAAATAAATGGTTCCATCTGTAGCCTGGAGATGCGAAATCCGATTGAACTCCCGGTGAGTGGTACCATCAGAAGGAAGATATATTTTGACTTGGTGGCTTTCTTTTTCAAATTGCATAATGCCATTGTCACTACTGACCCACAAGAATCCATAATCATCTTCATAGACCGAATGAAGAATAGTATTTGAAAAACCATCTTTAGTATCGAACAATTTATATTTACCATTTTCTTTATCCCACCGAACCAAACCTCTTGTACTAGCCAACCAATAAATCCCGTCTTGATCCTGATACATATGTCTAAAATCCTTGGCTGGTAAATATTGCTTTTCGTTTCCATCCTCCCAAAAACCTTCTACGATTCCGTCTTTTAAATCCAATCGAAAAAGACCTCTGTTTGTACACAACCAAAGCAGGCCTTTTTGATCTGTGTAGAAAGAATAAATCAGATAGTTTTTTTTAAGAAATTGGAAATCATTAAAATTTTCAAACTGTGTAATACGATTTTGATCTCGACCCATAAAGAACAATTGCCCATTTTGAGTAAACCATAGTCGACCATCTTCCGATTTGTACATTGACCAAGCCGATTTGAATTGGGAGACATTAGAGATTTGACCTTCATTTATGCATTCATAATTCTGTGTATTTATTTGCACTAATTTTTGTCCAGAACTGGCCCATATAAAATTAGAATCTACCAATATAGACAAGCCCAATTGACCTGCTGTTTCGCCTACTGCTTCCTTTTCCCCCAGTTGGAACAGACCACTTCTAGTATTAAAAAGCACCTCTCCATTATCCATTTCACAGAAACCTCTGCAAGAGACAAATTCCGTCTGAGAAAATGCTGAAGGATTTCTGTGAAGTACTTTATGGAAATAAGTTGGTTTTAATTGAAGGTGTATCAGACCATCCATGGAGGCTAACCAATAAGAGGTTATTTTATCGGTATAAACACCAAAGTATTGAGTGATATTCAATTCGCTTTCTTCATGACCATTAAAAATGGGTGCTGCGCTTTTTTTATCTCCGATGAAGATGGCCTTTGAGGTGGCAAAGACAAAATGATTGGTCGAGTCATCAAAATGTGCTTCCGCCATTGAAGCATAAATTCGATCAGGCAGCCAGGGTAAGTAATCTGAAAAAATTTGCCTTTTATGAGTTCCATCAGGTGTAATTTCATATAACCCAATATCACTAAAAAGTAGGAGATTATTTCCCGCAACAATACAATTTGCATTGGGTTTGTCTTGAATTAAGTGAAAGCTATTTTCTATTGCACCTTCCTCATTAAAGTAGCGCAAATCAATTTTGTGAGAACTTTCTTCACTCATGGGGTGGTACACCCAAAAATGTTGTCCATCCGAAGTAGCATGCAGGTAGGATTTTCCCAATCTCATGTTGGCTTTCTTAGCATATATACTTTTGAATCCTTTCTCTTTGTCATAAAGAAATAAGGTTCCATCAAGTGTAAGAATAACGATAGAACCATTTCTCAATATTTCCGCTTGCTTAAATTCTTTGTTTATAAAAGGATGATTAGATCCAAATTTTTCAGAAACAGATTTCACTTTCTCCGTCACGGTATTGAAAATGGCTAACTTACTCTTCCTACTATTGGTATAGAACCAAAGATCGCCTTCTGAGTCTTCAATTGGCTTACTTCTATTTTGAAATAAATCAAATTCCGCTACAAACTTAAACTCCTTTCCATCAAAACGATTGATGCCATTGGCCGCACCGACCCATAAGACGCCCCTTGCATCTTTTAATACCCAGTTGGCCTGATTGTGAGACAAGCCATCTGCTATCGTATATTTAGTGATGTCGGAAGTATATTCCTGAGCGCAAAGTTGCAGGGGGAAGTAAACGAAAAGGCATAAAAGGATTCGTTGATACATAGCGGATATTTGTAAAGCTGCCTAGGACTTTTTTCTAAACTCGCCTAAGGGATTCAACATTTATTTATGTCTTATCCCTAAAGAATTCTCTAAAGTAAGTGTTTCAAACAAGTTATAAAAGATTACTATATAAAAACGAGGAAGATTTTTTTTAGATACTCGCTTTCAAGGTATTTATGTTGCAATGGAGGTACTTATGTGGCTTTTCCTTTACAGCTTAGGTTAGCTGGAAAAAATACATGTCAAAAAATCGGTTGCTCAAATAAAGTCTCTTGCTCATCTTTGCAGAAAATAACAAAGATGAATTTTAAAAATTACCACCATCAAGCATCGCCAATGCTACTTTGCAATGTTTGGGATGTAACAAGCGCCAGAAGCGCGGCAAAATTAGGTTTTCAAGCGATCGGGACCTCCAGTGGCGCCATGGCTGCTATGTTGGGTTACGAGGATGGAGAGCAAATGTCTTTTTTAGAATTGGAGTACATTGTAAAAAGGATAAGGGCGAGTGTTGAGGTTCCATTGTCCGTTGACCTGGAAGCTGGTTATAGTCGGAAACCCGAAAAGATAGTAGAACACATTGAGCGTTTAGTTGACCTTGGTGTGATTGGAATTAATCTTGAAGATAGTTTGGTAACTGATCACCGAAGGATTGTAGATGCAACAGAATTTGCGGAAACGCTAGGTAAAATCGTAGACAGACTGGCGACCAAAAATATAGATGTATTTCTAAATGTGCGAACGGATACCTTCTTATTGAATCAGGATCAACCCGTTGAAGAAACCATAAAAAGAGCAGCACTTTATAAAGATGTTGGAGCAAATGGTATTTTTGTTCCTTGTATTGTAAAAGAGAAAGATATTAAATTGGTGGTCAATCAAATTGACTTGCCGCTCAACGTAATGTGCATGCCCGATTTACCAGATTTTGAAACATTAAATACTTTGGGGGTGAAACGAATTTCTATGGGAAATTTCTTTCACGCTAAAATGACAGCCGATTTAGAGGAAACCCTAAATTTGTGTAAAACTGCTAACTCCTTTAATTCCGTCTTCACTTCATGATTATTTCAAACCCAAAGAAAATCGATGATTATTATCAAGCTTTGGTAAACAGAGACCCAAAGTACATTGGTATTTTTTATGTTGGAGTGAAAACGACTTCTGTGTTTTGCATTGCTACTTGTAGGGCCAGAAAGCCAAAAAAAGAAAATGTTGAATTTTATAAGCACTTCAAAGACGCTTTACAATTTGGCTACAGACCTTGTAAAATTTGTAAACCAACAGAAAATGCAAATAAGACTCCTGAGCAGGTGGACTTGGCTATTAAACTCGTTGTTAAAAACCCAAAAGAAAAGATATCAGATGACAAACTTCGATCAAATAACATAAGTCCTACAATTGTCCGACGATGGTTTAAGAAAAATTATGGTTTGACCTTCCATGCCTATCAACGGATGTATCGAATCAACAATGCTTATAAAGAATTGAAAGATGGTAAGAAAGCAACAGATACTGCTTTTGAATTTGGCTATGAATCTCTAAGTGGTTTTGGACATACTTACAAAAAAGTAATGGGCAAATCGCCTTCTAAAAGTAAAACGAATACGATCATTTTGATCAATCGAGTGACAACGCCATTAGGCCCCATGTTTATTTGTGCAACGGATAAGGGCATTTGCCTTTTAGAATTTACAGATCGAAAAATACTGGAACAAGAGTTTGAAGACTTGGAAAAATTGCTTAATGCTGAAATTTTAATCGGTAAAAACCAACACATCAAACAAGCGCAAAGAGAATTGACGGAATACTTTAACGGAGAAAGAACAACCTTTGAAGTACCGCTTCATACCCCAGGTACGGAGTTTCAAAACACCGCCTGGAAGGCACTTGAAAGCATTGCGTTTGGGCGTACTGTATGTTATCAGGATCATGCGAAAAAAATTGGTAAACCCAGAGCAGTTAGAGCCATTGCTTCTGCTAATGGAAGCAATCGAATTTCTATTATTGTTCCTTGCCATCGGGTTATTGGGAAAGATGGGAGTCTTACTGGATATGGTGGCGGCATTGAGCGAAAGAAATGGTTGTTGGAATTTGAGAAAAATTTATTGTTGGTTAAATAGTCAGAGGGTGGATAAGGGTGGATCAATAACGAACCTGCCTCGGGAAATAGATCAAACAGAAAACCAACCATGACGTTCCTAACATTGCTGGTACAATCTGACTATAGGGTTCCCAACCTGAAAGCACCGTACCAACACCAGCGGAGAATAAAGCGGTAAACGCACTTGTCATTTTGTAGGTGTGGTCATAGATCCAAAAGCGTTTACTCTTGATCAGATTAGGTTTTAAGAAACGGAGCATATCAAAGGCGATAACCAAAAAAAGATAGCCCAACAAGTAGTAAACAATACCAGCATTCCAAACTATGTTTGCTGATTTCATTTTTATCATAAAGCCAATCCCTACCATTCCTACAAGCAGCATGACTAAAAAGTCCACCCACTCAAATCCATTTTCCTTGGTCTTTAGCACTCGAAAACCCGAATAGGACATATAGAAACTTTGGAAGGTAACTACTGTCAGAAAAGGGCGATCTCGAAAGAGTAAAACGCCATTGAGTGCAGTGATTATGACAACTGCCATTAAGATTAAAAATAAGCACCCAAAACGACGATGTTGCTGGCCGCCTTTTTTAGAGATATATGGCATAATTCCGATGCCAATGGCGGTAAGTCCAAAAAGGACATGAATGAAAATGTTGATGTTGTGAAGCATAGTTTTACCTTGTTTTTTCTCAAAGTAAAGGGGAATTTGGGCGAATGGGTAGTGTTTTCGGGTGAATGGGGTTGGATTAATGGTGGGAAGAGCTGTTTTTTGGGTGAGTCAATTCTTACAATTTAACAATAGACTTAATCGCCTCAGAGTAACTGGCAGAACTGGTCACTGTTGTCCTCTTTTTGTCCTTGAACTCTAGTAGATAACGACCTTTTAGGTGGGGCTTTATTTTATGGATCTGTGTTTTGTTGATTAAATGCTTTCTATGAACGCGGATGAAATTTTGGCCTAATTTCTTTTCTAAAAAAGCCAGAGAATAGTTACAGAGATACTTGTTGCCCTCTAAATCAAAAAGGAAGGAGTAATTATCATAAGCTTCAAAAAATATAACCTTTTCGATTTCATGTAAAGTGGTTGTTTCCCCTTGCCGGATAGGGATCGTTGAAATCGGTGTTTCGGGTAAATCTCCCTTGGGTTCAATGGGAGCAATTTCTTCTTTTTGATTTTGACGCAAGTGCACCCAAGAATAGGTCATAAACCCCAGAATGGCACTGAGGATGGCATTGAAAAAATAAAGGCCTCCGCTCCCTAAGAATTTGTACGGTCCTTGTTGAAAAACGAATCGCTTAATCAGGACTTCGACTTCTGAAGCAAAAATCCCGATCAACATAAATAAAAACAACAAGATTACATGTTTTTTGATTTCATTAGTTTCAACCGGAAACAAACGGGATTCGTTATAGCTAATCAACAATAGACCATAACCAATGATCAAGCTAGTGACCAAATGTTGAAATAAGCTTTGCCCAATAGTTGGCCATGTCCCTAATGCAAAATTTGCGAAACCTAGGGCTAATCCAACAAGGACTATCCAGATCAGGTTTTTATTGGCTCCTTTGAAATCGAGGGCGGGAAATTTCATGGGGTAAATGTAGGGAAAATCTGGGGAACAGGAATTGAAAGAATCTAAACAGGAGTAATCTCAAAAACAGGAGGTGCAGGTACAGATACAGGTTTACACACGCAAAGGGAATAGCACGAATGGGCCGCAAAAGGTTTCCTGTTCCTCGACTCCCTATCGGTCGCACGGAATGACAGGAGAAGCATCCTTATTTGTGAAGGGTTCAGTGGCCCTAAGAATAAACGCAACACCGATTCTATTTTTAGATTTCTCAGGATAACAGAAGACCTCCATATTTGAATCTGTATACTCTAGTTTTAGAACGACTCATTCGAGCAAGAAAGGCAATTTACTTACTCCCCGTCGCATTCAACAAATGCTCTATCTTTTTCATCCGATCACTAAGGTCATTAATATCAGCTTTTAGAATGGAATTCACATTCGTCACTTTATCATTTAATTCTTTCAGTTGGACTTTTTCATTTTCTGTATTCGACAAGGCAGTTTCAAGTGCGTCTACTTTTTTGGATAACTCCTGTACCGCAGAAACACAAAGTGTAAAAACCTGATCGTAATCAACGGTATGAAAATCTTTGACTTCCTTTCCGTAGACGAATAGTTTTCTAGATGCTGTAGATAGTTTTTGAGCAACAGAGAAAGTTTTCGAGTTTATTATTTCATTTACTTCAAAAGTTTCTTCACCCTTCTCTGTTATGATTCTCACCAAATCCCCCTTTGCAAATTCATGCGATTTTGACAAAGTGATTTCCGTTGTATTATTATTGTTTTTAACAAGCGAAGGAAAAGAAAAAATGTTTGGTATAAAGTCTTTCGTTTTTAAAACTGCTTGCGGATAAACTACATCTACTTGTTGAGCAACGAGTCCCTTTTTTAATTTGGCTCCGTCGTTCAGTTTGTCTATGTAATTATAGTTTGTCACCTCTAGTTGA
>CAZDTI010000398.1:0-8143 GCA_964508085.1 uncultured Saprospiraceae bacterium
GGCTGACCCGGAACCGTCTTCACCGAATAGGTAATCGTTCTAGCATCGCTCCAACAAAAGGTCGAGTTATTTCTTGAACGAAGATAATAAGTTGTTCCGCTAGTAAGTGTTTTTGTACTCGCAGCATTTTCTGGACCGGTGTCATCACCTGTCGCACTGGCTTGCCAATAGTAGGTAACTCCCGAACCCGAAGGCGGATTCGCCCTAGTTAATATCGTACTACCACAATTATCATCATTGACCGAGGGTACAGGAGGAGTCGAAGGGCCTTGATCAACCGTATAGGTTATTGTTCTAGCGCTGCTCCAGCAACCCGCAGAACTGCGTGAACGGAGGTAAATGGTTCCGTTACCGGTAAATGTCTTTATCTGCTGCCCATTGGCATTAAGTGTAAGTTCACCCGTTGGAGTATCCTGCCAATAATAGGCAAAGCCAGTCGGGTTGTCTGCCCGTGTAAGGACCGTATTACCACAATTCGGGTCTACTGAGGGAGCCGGTGGCTGATTCACATTTTCAAAGGAATACGATACTGACGCGGCCGTACTCCAACAGCCCGATCCCGTATTCTTCGACCTTAGGTAATAGGTAAAACTATCGCCCACCTGATTTCTGCTAAGGGTTATCGTCTCATTCGTATTGGAAATACTCACGCCATCTGCCGTATCCTGCCAGTACCAGATATTCCCGTTACCTGAATTTTGGTCATACAGAATCCTTTTCAAGGTCACCTGTTCGCATCCAGGAACATCGACCGAAGGATCTATCGGCTGACCCGGAACCGTCTTCACCGAATAGGTAATCGTTCTAGCATCGCTCCAACCATTTGAATTCTTAGCCCTTAAATAATATACCGTTCCTGAAGTCCTGTCAACATAGGAAGAGGAGTTATTAGTAGTATTCGTGCCAGAACTAGTAGTTTGCCAATGATAGGTGATACCTGAACCAGAAGGAGGGTTAGTTCTTGTTATTCTGGTGTAACCACAATTTTGGACTACACTCGGAGCGGGAGGTACTCCAGGAGCACCGACAGCCTGACTTACCGAGAAAACCCCTATTTGCACTCCATTTCTAGTCATTTGAATACTTCCACTTCGAGAACTTCCTGTATTGTTGGCCCCAGCACTAACATAAATGGTATTACCCGAATTATAAGCAGAAACCCAAGAAGGTTTTGTGCCAATTTGAAAATAGAATGAGGCACCATCTGAACATCCTCCCTGTGCAGTCGTTGTAATATTTGAAGCACCTTCTCCCGGAATAGACACACTAGAAGCCGTACCATAGCAGGAGCTTTGTGCAAAGGTTTTTTGAACAGAAAGCAAGGCAAAAACAAGGGTCAAAAAAACCCTAAACATACTTATTCGTGGTTGATTATATATTGATATCATGGCTCTTAGTATTTGTAGGTATATTGGTTTTCACTGGTTTTTTTGAAGCCCCCTGTAGTTGGGTCATTGTTGTAATTCGCGACTTCAGTAAGAGTTTTTACCAGTCGTCCTAAGGCATCATATTGGTATTCTATCGCCATATTATTGGGGCCAATAATATGAGTTAACTCATCCCAATCATTATATACGTATGAAGTTATATTTGATGAACTTGGGTGAAGTCTAAAATCATCAACTACAACAGTTCCATTGTTAGATGTAACATAGACCTGCGAATCATTTGCTAATGAAGTATAGAAGTTGAGCTGAACCCATTCTCCAGCGGGCACCTTTTCTTGTTCTTTAGGCCCTATTGTTCCATTTCCAATGTTTAGAACTACCTTATCAACATCGCTAGCCTTTGTCCACAGCGATATTTTATAAGGTTTAGCAACACTTGATTTGTGTTCAACATTCACTATGTAACCTGATTGCCCAGATGCTATACTTAAAGCGTGGTTTCCTGTATGAGCATCAGATGTAGGTGTACTGGTTCCTTTCAGAATATCACCTCCATAGGAGTTGCCGTTCAAGTCCTCCGCTCCAGAAAAATACATTTCATCATAACCTGCATTACCGACCGAAAAGATTTTGGTGTTGTTATCTCCCATTTTAGTGGAGACCCTATTCTCATTTATATCTTCAATTTCCAAAACCATTGAAAAGGGATCATATTTGGTGATTTTCGAAATCAATTTCCATTGTGAATCTTCTGGTTGATCATTAACTAAAGGCCCCCATTGAAACCCATCATCATCGCCAGTAAAATCAGTGAAAATTCCATCATCATTGGTTGTTCCATTCCAGACATAGGTTTTTTCCTTTCGATGAATATTGTAATTCTTTAGCAAGTTTCCAGCATCGGACTGAGCACCATATAAATATTCGTTCCATGTGGTAATGCCAGCGCCTATTGGTTTATATTGCCCATTTTTTAGAACAAAACTTTTTTGCATAGCTTCTTGTGACAACATATTGGCATAACCATTATTGTCAGATTTTGAACCCATAGATCCGTATTTAATGTAGGCAGGTACGATTTCAGTTTTATATTTTGTTCCATTTTTTTCGACTACCGTTTCGGTTGGCAAGCCTGTTAGAAAATCATGTTTCTCAAAGTACCTTGATTGGCTAACGCCTCCTTGAATATTGGTTATACTTTTTAAAACACTTGGGAATTCGGTTTTACTAGAAGAGTTCAAATTGTAGTACAAATCTGTTGTTGTACCACTTGTTGGGCTATTACTAATTACAGAATATCTTGAATATGATTTAAACGATTCTTGTACAACACCTTGGGATTGATCATCATCTGTAAAACTTTTAAATCTATTTATTGTCGCCGATAACTGATGGTCAAGCCCGTTAAATACCCTAACACTTTTCAATCTCCCTAATATAGAAAGGTTATCATAAAGTGTATATTTGAACACCTTATCCCTAGTTCCTCCACTCCCAATTTTCTGCTCTTTTGCCACCTTAAAAGCACTTCCCAGATTATACTGAAACTCTTCTTGAGGGTTTAAATTAAATGGCTGCAAAACTTCATGATGGTATCTTGATTTTTGAATTGTTTCATCATTACTATCTAAATTATTTACAGTGACGTACTCATACATAACATTTGGTGCGGGCAATTCTTCGGCATATGGAATTGCTTTAGGCTTATCAGATGGCTCGTATGAAGTAATTCCGGAAATTCGATTTCTCATCGGATCCATATAATCATAAGTTGTCTTAAATTCCTTGTCTGCATCACCTATTGAGATAGAAGAAACTCGAATACCCCCTCCTAATTTTCCATTTGGATTGTTATCGGTAAAAAGACCATTGCGAATATAAAACTCAATCAAGACTAGACACTCGTTAGAGTTCGCAGGAAGGTTACCGTCTGAAGGACAATTAATACTAGATAGTCTTTCATGTTCTTCCAAATTTGTCGACTCGTTAACTCTCAATCGAATGGATTGATTTTGGTTTATTTCTACGATTTCATAGGTATTATTACCATTGCTATAGTTATGATCAATGACATTTGTGTTAAAAAAGTTAGGTGTATCCAATCGATTTACAAACCTTAAGTCCAATTCTCCATTAAGCAGCAATATATCTGATAAATTCGAGGTGTTAGAAGTATCAAAAAATAAGGTTATTTCATCCCCATCCTTCTGTACATCAGTAATGTTGTTTAAATATTGACTTTCATTGATTGTAAAGCCCTCATTCCCTGGTATATCCCTTAAGTAACTGTATTTTTCAGTTGTACCAGAACCAAATGCAGCTTCATCGTAAAAAGAATCTGATTCGTAAGAAATATTTATGCTACTTCCTGTTGGTGTTATAATCTTGTTCAAGCTCCATGCTTCAGGATGCTCATTTACATAACCCCATACGTCTTGATTTTCAAAGTTATATTCAACCCAATTTTTCTCGTATTCAAACTTATACGGCGGCATAAGAGATAAACCTCTCTTACCAGAAAATTGAACTCTCTCAAGTGTAAGCCTACCATTTGATAAAGCCGATGAATTGGGTGTGTTTTTACCTAGGGAATAATCGTAGTTAAAATTGACTATTTTTTCGGCATTACCTTGAATGGCGTTATTACTTAAAATAAGATCGCTAGAATCCAAAACATTTTGATGTAATTGACCAGAAAAAGATGAAACAACATTTAGATTGTAGTAAAGATCAGGGAATGAAGCACCGCTAACCCTGCTAATCACATCGTAATAACCATCATTAAAAGAATAACTACCCGCTGTATTCTCTATTAAATTTCCACTTGATTTATCTGTTATGTCATACTTATTCTTAATCAGTATGATTCGATCTAACTTCAAAGTCCGATTTTCCGGAGCATAAATATATTTGGAATACCTTTTTTTACCTCTGAACCCAGCATTGTTCGATACTAAAATCTCATTGCCTTCATTATCATAAAGGATAGGAGCACTTTCAGCACTTGTGAAAATTACTTCTTCACGATCTGGAAATAATTTGGAGTTTATAGTCGGGTCAAAGTTGTTAATCCCATTGTAGAACTGATTGAAGTCTGTGATATTAGCGCTTTGGTTATCATCTCGCAAAGACTTAACAAATAAGGCAGTATGAGTTCGCGTTTTTACTTTATCTAAATAATAAACTTGTTTTCTTCCCCAAAAGAACTTGTACCCCTCTATTTTATCTTCTCCTGTGTCTGGATCGATTAAATACGGATGAGGGACTGCCTTATAACCTGTCTTAGGCGTTCTCCATGCATATCCATCACTCCATTTTCCATATTCTAATTCTACCCAGTAGCCATAATCTTTATCGTCAAATTTTCCATCTAAGTTTACGTCCACATAGTCAGGTCCTGTTACAGCCGTAAGCAACCAATGTGTAGCAAAAGGTTCTAGTTTTCTTGATTCAAAAAACTTTTTGTCTCTTTCCGTAATTTCTTCAAAATTTTTATCGAAGCTTTCGAAATGCAGAACTGGTAAAGAATAGTGGTAAGTTTTGCCATCCAACGTTGTAATTCTAAAGGCTCCAATACCTTCTTGTAAGTCCGCCAGGTCATCTCGATTTAGTCCTTTTGCTTCTATGAAATCAATTCCTGCGTCCCCGTTTAATATTTGTTGATTAGTGAAGGATTCAACAAAAGTTCCATCTCTTTTTCTATTTCCTGACTTTTTTGCAAAGCCATCAACGGTAAGCGATGAAGAGAAGGTTGGATTATTAAGAGTATTATAATTAAGTAATGCTGTTTGATTATTACCTATGTTAATATCTGTAGAGGTGTTTGAGTTTTCAGTAATGCCTAAACCAGTAAAATCGCCAGAACTTACTCTTAAAAAAGAACTATTCGTATTATTCAGATAAAAATTCAATCTATTCCCTAAAGAATACTCACTATAGTCAAGTGTAGGATTTACAAGGTAGTTAAAATCAACAGTTTTTGTTGGGTAATAAGGACTATTGGGAATATTAACTTCATGTTTCCCTTTATTAAATAAGGTTACTTCCTCAAAATACCTAGGGCTCATATCTGCAGATAATCCTTGAGCATGAACGCTATAATTATCATAGTTTGGAAATATAAATGTTTCTAAATTTTTTGATGATGGATCAGAGACGGTAGATCGAGAAATGTCATCCCCAGCCACATAAAACTCTTTAACGTCCATTAAAGAATTCATGTTTTGCATGTAATCATTGTTAGTCTCTAAAACCGTATAAGGGTTGAGGGAACCGTTAATTTTATATCTATTATTAAGAAATAAAGAGTATTCATATCGTGTATGTTGGTATTTTGCCCAAAAAAAACCAACATTAATACCAAACCCTTTACTAATGGTATTTGTATAATAATCACTGTTAGACGATGAAGATAAAGTTTGGCTGCTATTACTATAACCACCTATAGAATTTGAAAAGCCATTTTGTGAACTTAATGAAACCCCTGATGCCAATTGTTTCGAGCTACCAACTATAGATAAATTGTTCGAACCTGTATTGTAACCAACGGAAGCTGAGTACCCAGATTGGCCAGATGAATAAGAAGCTGAGATTCCCACTCCATCTTGAGAAAGGTTTAGTGAAAGTGGCCCAGCATTTAATCCTACCCCTACATTTACTCCTTCAGAACCAAAATTAGTTGTTACTCCTGCGTAACCTACTGTTCCGCCCCAAGCTCTATTTGCTCCCCAAGACTTACTTACACCAAGAGTAATTCCATTTGGCAATGTTCCACCAATTGAAAAACTATAATAATCATCTGCACCTCCTTCGTCATATGTGAGCTCGTTGTATGCTGTTGCACCCCAATCATCGGGAAAACCATTTACGGATCTATTTATTGCACCTGGATTTAAATTCCAACCCAATCCGACCATGGAAGCTTCCTGATCAGCAGCAATACCCGCATGATATGATAGGGATAAAGGATATCCCCCTTCAGGTGAAGGAACATTTAATAATGGCATTACATAGCTCATGTCTCCGGTCACGAGGTTAACCATATCTGTTGCATCAACAGCCTCAAATGAAGCTGCTTCTGGAGCTGTGGGTCCATTGTTCGAAGCGAATACATAATTCACTGGAAACAAACTCGGTAAGAATGTGAACACCAATAACATGGCGATTATTCTGTGGGAAAGTTTGGTTTTATTGGTCATTGCTTTGGTGGTTTATAAATTCAAAATGGAATCAAACTAAATTTTTAGGTTGGGCTCTTGAAGAATAAGTTTTGTGGGTATCTTGAAACTTACTTCACCCGTATTCAGCCCTAAATCTTCTATTGAGATATGAAAAAAATCATACTCAAAAAGTTGTTCATTACGTGGATAAACAAATAGCATGGAGGTTTTATCACTCATACCATACATTCTCGGATAGGCATAATCAGCCATTTCTATGGTATCTTTGGTTTTGCTGAACAAGTGAACTTTATCGCCCATACCAAAGGCCAATTGATTGACCATGCTTCCAAAGTCCCTTCCGTTGGTGGCCACATTATTTAATATTTCTTGATTGTTCTGGGATAAGGACACATTGAAATACATATATTCTTCATATTTATTTCTCAAACTGTCAATTTGAAAATCAGACATTTCATCAAATAGTTCTTGCACAACGAGCAGGTCTTTAGGTCGGTAGGTAATGGAAAAGTCCACTCCATTGATGGTTTTTTTCTGTGTATATCCGTTTTCCTCATCCGCCAAATAAGCCATCAGTTCCCCTTTGGAGTTAAGGGTTTTTTGACCGCAGGAGGACAATAGTAAAACAAGGGTAAAAAGAACTAAGAACCCTTCTCTAACCATCCCCAAAAGGGAGTGAATTAAATTCTTATTGCTATATACCATCGTACTGCTCATTTAGTCCTTCTAAAACTTCTTCAGTCAAATCGGAAGCATCAGCAGCATACATGATATTACCATTACCACCAGCTCCAAAAATGATAGGATATCCATTCTCTTTTCCATATTCCTTTACATAGGAATTGATATCATTAACAACTGTTTGGGTCATTTTTTGATCTTCTTCTTGAATCTGCTTTTGAATCGCTTGTTGGTAATTGTTCAACTGTTGTTGCTTATTACTTAAAAGCTCTTGTTTCAATTCAATTTCCTTTTTCGATAAAGAAGGCCTTTCTTTTTCATAGGCCATTAATTCGGCTTGCCAGTTGGTAATCAAGCTGTCAACATTCGCTTTAAGAACTGTGGTTTTTTTGTTGAAAGTTTCTCGTTCGACTTTTGTTCGGCTATAGCCTTCAATCAGTTTGTTCACATCTACGTAAACCTGATCTGAATTTGATTTTGAAAGATAAAATGTGGCAATACTAGCTACTAGAGCTACTACCGCTAAGGGTAATGCTAATTTGTTCATTGTAAAGTAGTTTGAGTTTGTAAATTATTTTTGAGTTTCAAGAACTTTGATTCGTTCTTCGAGTTGTTCTTGGGACTTATTCTGTTGAATAATATAAAGCGTCAACTCCTCTATCTTCTCTAGAAGTAATTTGTTCATCTCACCCAATTCGATACCATTGGCCTCAACTTCGGCTTCCGAAGGGATGTTTATGAGATGTCCTTTTTCTTCAATATGTTTTTCAACTTCTCGAAGGGTTGGAAGATTGTAGTCTTTAAAGAAAACGTAGTCGGCCCAATTGTCGTTATCAACTCTTACCTCCCTAGATCGTATGCTTCCCTCAACGGCTAAACGATACGTAGACTGTG
>CAZDTI010000399.1:0-8095 GCA_964508085.1 uncultured Saprospiraceae bacterium
ATGAATAGAGGAAAAATAAAAATATTTTATTGGGTAGTTTTGATAAGTATAGCCTTTGTAGCAATAAGTTGCCAAGATGATCAAGAAATGAGAGAACCCAATTTTGAACCTATATGTTCTGTTGAGCCAGTTGCAAAATTTCCTGGAGGAATAGATAGTTTGTATGTTTTTTATAAAGAAAATTTAAGATGGCCCGCCCCTGATTTTTGTGGTGAAGGAGTAGTAGTTGTCAAATTCAGAGTTGATGAGAGAGGAAAAATTTCAGGATTAAAAATAATAAAAAGTTTGTGCAAAAAATGTGATGAAGAAGCACGCAGAGTAATTAATTTGATGCCAAACTGGATTCCTGCAACTAAGAATGGGAGGCCAATAAGCTCTTCTATGCTCTGGCCAATAAAATTTAAAATAGATTAAAAGAGGGGAATAAAAAAACCGTCTAGAACATTAGCTAGATCTATTCAATAAATTTCTTTTGAAAAACAGAAGGAGAAACCCCAGTCAGTTCTTTAAACTGTTTAGTGAAATACGCACTATCCCCGTAGCCCAGGGAATACGCAATTTCTGTGATGGACTGATTTTTCTTGTAGAGAAGTAAGGACTTTGCTTTTTCAATTTTTTCCCGAATCACATATTTATTTGGAGAAAGGCCAAAGATGATTTTAAACTGATCATAAAATTTAGTTCTACTCATTCCTGCAACGATGGATAGTTCTTCTATGCTAATAGATTTTTCAATATTGTCTCGTATGTATCGAGCCACTCTACTCATTGCATTTTCAGAACTATTAAATTGATTTAAGAAAAAATTTCTAGCCTTGGATTGTAAAATCCTTATGATTAATTCTTTGGTAGTCAAGTTGATGAAGTAATCTCTATGCTCATTATTTTCTTGAAAAAGAAAAACTAAATTTTGAATGGTACGCATGATGCCAATATCTTCTAACAAGGCCCCGCTATTCAAATTCACTTCCGTTCCAATTTTCATAGATTCGTCAGTCTGCTGGTAGAAGCTGAACTTAGCATCTTCCACCAAGTCCTCATCCGGAACGAATGCTAAACACTGAGTTGGATTCAATACACTCGCAGTAGGAAAATCAATGGATAGATTAGTATGAGAAGGGACAATTAAGCTGTTTCCTGGGTTGTATTTAAACTTTCCAACGCCCTCCATATCAATGTACTTATCGCCTTTTATCATAAAAGCAAAGATGGGAAGACTGAAATTCATTTGAATGTTTTCACACTTGGTTGTGGTCTCATACAAATGCAATTCAATGTCTTTCGACGGAAGCATAGCCTTGTTTTCGATCATCACGCCCGTCTTAGAAGAATCCAGATATTGTTGAAATATGTTCTGCATAATAGTACAAATGTACAATTATTGTGGATTTTTTTCATATGGTGCAGAATTAAAGTTTGCCAACTTTACGAACCGAAATACTTTATACCATTTTTACTTTATCAAAAAATTAAGATTATTATGAATGAACTTCAAGTAAGAACAAAAATAGATTTACCTAAAATTTTCAAAGATCGCTATGGTCATTACATCGGAAATGAATGGGTTGCACCCTCTTCTGGTGAGTACTTTAACAACTACAGTCCAATTAACAATCAATTAATTTGTGAAAGTGCCAGAGGGAACAAAGAGGATATCGAAAAAGCAATTGCAAGTGCTGCTGAAGCATTTACAACATGGAGTAAAACGACAGCAGTTGAAAGGAGTTTAACGCTGAATAAAATTGCTCAGCTCATCGAAGACAATAAAGAATTATTAGCCCAGGCAGAGGTTGTTGACAAAGGGAAACCAATGCGTGAAGCCTTCCTTTTTGATCTGGAGATGGTCATTGATAATTTCCGATATTTTGCTGCTGTAATCAGAGGAGAAGAAGGAGGAACTTCTATGCAGGATCCTAATACTTTGCAAATTAATCAACCGCAACCCATTGGTGTGGTAGGTGCCATTATTGCCTGGAATTTTCCTTTAGTACTCTTTTCGTGGAAGGTTGCTCCTGCTATAGCTGCAGGTTGTACGATCGTTGTAAAAACAGCTGAACAAACTCCTGCAAGTACGAGTTTGCTAATGGATTTAATTAAAGAGGCAGACTTGCTTCCTCCAGGGGTAATAAATGTAGTAACTGGTTTTGGTGTTGAAGCTGGTAAGCCATTGGCTTCTTCTCCTAATATAGCTAAGATAAGCTTTACGGGGGAAACGACTACCGGTAGATTAATCCTACAATATGCTGCGGAAAACATCATTCCGGCAACAATGGAACTCGGTGGTAAATCTCCTAATATTATTATGCCTTCGGTAGCAGATGCGGATGACGACTTCTTTGATAAAGCTATTGAAGGAACAGTAATGTTTGCTGTTAATCAAGGGGAGGCCTGCACCTGTCCGTCCAGAGTTTTGGTACACGAATCTATATACGATAAGTTCATGTCAAGAGTACTGGAAAGAACCAAGGCCATCGTTCAAGGAAATCCTTTTGAGATGACCACCATGATTGGCGCGCAAGCTTCCAAAGATCAATATGAAAAAATCCTTAGATATTTTGATATAGCAAATCAAGAAGGAGCAGAAATCCTTTGTGGCGGTGAAGCCAATACAGAAGGATTGTGTGCGGATGGTTACTACATCAAACCAACCATTATCAAGGGGAATAATAAAATGAGGGTTTTCCAAGAAGAGATTTTTGGCCCCGTTACTTGTGTCACTACTTTCAAAACAATGGAAGAGGCACTAGAAATTGCAAATGATACGGCTTATGGATTAGCTGCTGGTGTTTGGACTCGTGATGTTCAAGAGGCCTTTGAAATGCCACGGGCAATTGAGGCAGGAAGAGTTTGGGTGAATTGTTACCACAGCTATCCGACACATGCTGCTTTTGGTGGATTTAAAAAATCTGGTTTTGGTAGAGAGAATCATAAAATGGCGCTCCAGGCATTCCAGAAAACTAAAAACATAATCCAATCCAATTCGCAGACTAAACTTGGCTTCTTCTAAAATAGAATAGCTATAAGAGAGGGGCTTTGTGCAAACAAAGTTCCCTCTCATTTTCTCAAGTTTAGATTTAGTAAAAGTTTAAGTTATTTATAAAATGATTCAAAGAGTATTAGCAACTCTAAAAGCAAAAAAGCTTATCGACAAACTTAGAAATCGGAATGGTGAATTAATGTTTCATCAAAGTGGGGGATGTTGTGATGGTTCCGCTCCTATGTGTTTTCCTAAAGGAGAATTAAAAATCGGAGATAGTGACGTCAGGGTGGGAATTGTTCATGGTTGTGAATTCTATATGTCGAAATTCCAATTTGAATATTGGAAGCAATCACAAATCACATTAGATGTAGTGGAAGGAAGGGGATCTAGTTTCTCCTTAGAAATACCAGAAGGTGTTCGGTTTATAACCGGATCCAGATTGTTTACAGCGGAAGAAAGCAAGACACTACAGATGTTAGAAAATTGACCAAAGATGCAACTACATAACTATTTTAAAGAAGCAAAAAAATTAATTACAAACCAAAAATTTACTCAACTCAAAACATTAGAATTACAAAAAACAGAATATTTCAACTGGGTTGAAGAAATTTTTTATGGTATTAATGTAAAAGAATTTGGCGAAGATAAAGCCTTGATTTGGCGGTATAACGACCAGGTAAAAACATACTCTTACAAAGAGATGTATGAGGTTTCTAACCAATTTCTAAATTTACTACAACAGCATGGTGCGCACAAAGGCGATAGGATTTATTCTTTATTGCCATTAATCCCTGCCAATTGGATCAGCTTTATTGCCACAATTAAAGGGGGCTTCATCATGATGCCTACCGCTACTAACCTCTCCGCAAGAGACCTCCTCTATCGTTTTGAATCTTTGTTTCCAGAGATCTTTATTTCAGATATACATAACGCCTCAAAGATCGATGAAGCAGAAAAGAACTTTGGAAAAAAAATCAAACTGAAGATAGTCGTAGGAGGAGACCGACCCGGATGGATTTCTTTCGAGGATCTTTTTAAGATGGCCAAAGAAGCAGCAACCGCTAAGACGAAAGCTGACGATCCAGTATTATATTTTTTCACCTCAGGAACTACAGGACTTCCCAAGATAGTAGTACACACCCATTTTACCTATCCGGTAGGTCATTTGACAACTGCTTCTTGGTTGGGATGTAAACATGGTGATGTACATTATAACATTTCTTCTCCGGGTTGGGCAAAATTTGCATGGAGTAGTTTTTTCGCCCCTTGGAACATGGGAGCTACCATCTTTGCCAATCAGGTGGATAAGTTTGTGCCAAGTGAACAATTGGAAGCCATGCAAAAATTTGGCGTCACCTCCTTTTGTGGTTCGCCTACGGTATTGCGGATGCTCATTCAAGATGATATTGCTTCCTATGATTTGAAACTTCGAACAAGTTGTGCTGCTGGAGAACCACTCAATCCTGACGTCATTCAAAAGTGGAAAGAAGCAACAGGGATTGAGATTCGAGACGGCTATGGCCAAACAGAAACAACAGCACTCGTCGGAAACCTACTTGGACAAAATATTAAACAGGGATCTATGGGACATCCTACATTTCTCTATGATGTTTTGATTTGTGATGAAGATGGAAAAGAAGTTCCACCCTTAGAAGAAGGAGTCATTTGCATTCGAACAAATACGAATGTACCCAACGGACTTTTCCTCGAATATTTAAATGATGCAAAAAGAACGCAGCAATCCTTTAGGAATAATCTGTATTACACCGGTGATAAAGCATACAAAGATGAGGATGGAAATATATGGTTCATTGGTAGAAATGATGATGTCATCAAGGCTTCAGCTTATCGAATCGGACCATTTGAAGTAGAAAGTATTTTGATAGAACACGATGCTGTTGTGGAATCAGCGGTAGTTGCAAGTCCACACGAAGTAAGGGGCTACGCAGTCAAAGCATATGTTATGTTAAAAGATGGAGTAAAACCAACTAAGGATTTGGCAGAGGAACTGTTTTCATTCTCAGAGAATAATTTAGCAAAATACAAAGTGCCAAGAATTATTGAATTTCCAGAGGCACTTCCAAAAACCATTAGTGGAAAAATTAGAAGAATTGAGTTGAGGGCAAATGAAGCTCAAAACAAAATAAATAAGGTGAAGAAAGAAAGAGAGTTCTTTCACGCTAAATATTGAAGACCTTGTTAAACACAATTTTTAATCAGTATAGATAACTTTTTAAACCAATTAAAATGAAATATTTTAAACGTCCATTTAAACTTAGATCAGAATTTAACAAATTCTATTTTTCACCTTCCATCTTTTTTTTACTCTTCTCGTTGGTGTTTTTATACTCCTGTAAAAATGAGGTTATCCTTGAAAAAGGGAGCGCAGAACACATTACCAAAGTAACAGGCGCTATAGATGACAATGTCTTAAAAAATGCCGATGCTGCTCCTGGAAACTGGATGTCTCATGGTAGAAATTATGCAGAAACACGTTTTAGTGAACTGAATCAAATAACGACAGAAAATGTAAAAGATTTAGGGCTGGAATGGTCTTTTGATTTAAAGGCTAAGAGAGGTGTGGAAGCTACTCCGATTGTTGTGGATGGAATCATGTATTTTACCGGAACTTGGAGTAAAGTATTTGCTGTAGATGTGAGAACTGGAAAAGAAATCTGGTCTTACGATCCAAAAGTATCTAGATCTGTGGGGGCAAAAGCCTGTTGTGATGTTGTCAACAGAGGGGTCGCTATCTACAAAGGAAAAGTTATCTCTGGAGTACTTGATGGAAGATTAATCGCACTGGATGCGGCTACTGGTAAATTAGCTTGGGAAGCTGAAACGACAGACCCAGAACTGAACTACACGATCACCGGTGCTCCCAGAGTATTCAAAGGGAATGTGATCATTGGTAATGGTGGTGCAGAATATGGCGTAAGAGGTTATATTACGGCCTATGATGCAGAAACCGGAACGCAAAAATGGAGATGGTATTCCGTACCAGGTGACCCAAGCAAGCCATACGAACATCCTGACTTAGAAATGGCCGCTAAAACCTGGGACCCTTCCGGAAAGTACTGGGAGTTAGGTGGTGGAGGAACTATGTGGGACGCTATGGTTTACGATCCGGAGCTCGACTTAATGTATGTCGGTGTTGGAAACGGTTCTCCTTGGAACAGAAGGATTCGTTCCCCTGCTGGAGGAGATAATTTGTACCTTTCGTCAATCGTAGCGCTAGATCCGGATGATGGTTCTTATAAATGGCATTACCAGGAAGTTCCTTCTGACCACTGGGACTACACCGCAACTCAACCTTTGATGCTGGCAGATTTAGAAATTGAGGGTAAAATGAGAAAAGTCATTATGCATGCTCCAAAGAGTGGCTTCTTTTATATCGTAGATAGAACGAATGGAAAACTCATTTCAGCAGATCCTTATGTTCATGTAAATTGGGCAACGCACTATGATGAAAATGGAAGACCAGTAGAAACGCCCGAAGCATCTTATGATGGAAATGATTTTGAAGCGATACCCGGCGCATTTGGCGGACACAATTGGCATCCTTGGTCATTCAACCCCAACACGGGTTTGGTGTATTTCGCAGCTCAAGGTGTCCCTCTTGTAATGGCAGAACAACCAGCCGATTCTTATGAGACTAATAAGATGGTACTTGGTGCACCCATGTCTGGTTCAGATTGGAATATGGGTTGGATGGCTGCTGCTACTCCTGCAAAAGGTCCCGCTTTCGGTAAATTGGTCGCCTGGGATCCTGTAAAAAGAAAACCAGCTTGGGAGATTCCACTTTCCGGTGCCTGGAATGGCGGTACACTTTCTACAGAAGGAAACCTGGTTTTCCAGGGGACTAATGATGGAAGATTTGTAGCTTATGATGCAACCGATGGTAAGAAGCTTTGGGAGAAGTATGTTGGTACTGGAATCGTTGCGGGTCCTGTAACTTATTCCGTGGACGGCAATCAATATGTAACGGTAGCTGCTGGTTGGGGAGGTGTATATGCACTCATGCAAAAGCATGGTACGGAAGAAGGAGATAGAAGAGTTTATACTTTCTCCCTAAATGGAAAAACGCCAATGCCTGAATTTGTTAAACCAGAACCTAAGCCTCTTGTGGCAGGTGTGGAATATAATCCAGAGCATGTTGCAGAAGGAACAGGTTTATATATTTCCCATTGCTTGTTTTGTCATGGCGTTCCTGCTGTCGATCCAGGTGGAAATATTCCAAATCTCGGATATTCTGACGCTAGTATTATTGCCAATATGGAAAAGATTGTATTGACAGATGCTAGATTATCACTAGGTATGCCCAATTATTCTGACAGATTAAATAAGGAGCAAGTAGATAAAATAAAAGCTTTTATTCAAGGTACTGCTGAAGCAGTGGCCGGAGCTAAAGATATTGGAATGGCGGAGTGAGGCAATGGAATGCTTAAAATATAAAGCTCTACCTATACTTTGTTTTTGAGCACTAGCATAAATGATGTATAAATGAAATTCCGGGCTAAGGAGTCAGAGAATAATAAAGTTCTGATTTAGAGGCCGTTTATTTTGTGCTGATCGAGGCAAACAAATTGAGCATAGCCGTAGCTACGTGATATTTTTTTAACGAAGGACAGTGCAAAATAAACAACTATAAATCGGAAAGTTATTATTTACTGAGTCCTAAGTACACTGGAAATTAAGTTTCGTCGGGTTTTCTGTCATCCCGAGCGCAACGTAGTGGAGTCGAGGGATGAAGCAAACAACAATTGTTTTATTTTGAGCGAAACGCAGTGGAGTCGAAAAATCTGAACAATCAAGGAGATAGATTTCTCGATTTCGCTGTGCTACACTCGAAATACAAAATGATATTAACCCTGCCATCCTTCGACTCCCTACAGTCGCTGCTAATGAACCCAAAATTACAGTGTTCATTATCAGTCGATAACACATATGACTTTTGTTTAACGTTGTCATCCTGAGTGAGCGCAGCGAATCGAAGGATCGACAGCGTTCTCTTTTTTTTGTACGGGGATTCCGACCAAACCATCCCGACTGCCATCAGGCCTTTGGTTAGCACACAAATATAATATATTTTAGAGGCGAATAAAAAACAATATA
>CAZDTI010000400.1:0-8090 GCA_964508085.1 uncultured Saprospiraceae bacterium
CCATCAACTCTTTTAATACCTTTTCCGCATTTTCATTTTTAGGATCAAGATGTAACGATTTTTGATAGTTCTCTTTTGCAGCTTCTTTATCTCCATTAGCCAATTGTACTTCTCCTAAACTGTCATAAGCATTCGCAGACTTCGGATACTTTGCAACAGCAAATTCAAAAATAGCCATTGCAATCGCCAATTCCCTCTTTCTTAAATAACGATAACCTATTCGATTTAGATAAGATTCGGTAATTGCCCCTATAGGATACGCTCTGGTTAACAATTGGTATACAAAGTCTGATTTTTCTTTTTCCTCCTTGCGAATCGCCTCTGCCAAACCATTCCGAATCTGGGAATGAACAGCAATTAAGTCTTCTGGAGATGTACCTTTTGATAGCAATCGAAATTCTCGAAAATCCCAACTCAAAGATGCTACCTCACCGGATTCCTTATAACCAACGAATAAATTCCGAGGAGGATAGATATAATTTCCAAGTGGCCAATCTACCAGGAAATGATTTGTTTTATTCGGTAATAGCTGACCAGAAGAGGTTCCATAAGTTGCCCATAAATCACCATCCGAGTTTTCCTTCACTTCAAAATGACCAAGACGATAGTTGTAGAATGAACCAACAAATTGCTTTTTATTATAAAGCCATGCTTCCGGATTTGTAGCCGCTTTTTCCAACATTTCTTTTCTCTGTATTAATTTTTGTTTAGCCAGGACTGCTTTCTCATTTGCTCTTTTTTGAATCGCGTCAATCGCTTCATCGTACTTCGAGTCCAGATCTTCTTTATCCAATAAAACATCATAGATATAGTTTGCCACCAAATGAGGTAATCGGCCACCATGAGCCAACTCATTCCCAAAAACAACTACCCCATATTTATGATCCGGCATGAAAGACGTATGCGCCATATATCCATTATAACTTCCAAAATGATGTACAAGGGTATCTCCTTCATAGTCTGATCGATACCAACCTAGTTCATAAGCATAGCGATGATAATCCAAAAAAATTCTGTCCAGATAGACATAGGATTGGTGTATGCGCTTAAGGACGCTAGCTGGAATAACTTGTTTACCATTAAGCTGTCCTTCGTTCATATTTACCAATAACCAATTGGCCATATCAGCCGGTGTACTCATATGACCTCCGGCAGATTGCATCTGCCCATCAGATTTCAAGGGTAATCGTTGATGACTGTCTTTTTTCCAAAAATAAGGATAGGCCACTTCGTCTTTTTCAGCTTCTGAGGTGTAGGCTGTTGTATGTTTCATACCAATTGGAAGAAGGACTTCATCTCGTACTATCTCCTTCCAGCCTTTGCCTGTTGTTTTTTCCAGAATTTGAGCCAGTACGTTATAACTGGTATTTGAATAATCAAAACCTGGATCTCCAGGGTTACTAAAATCAAACAAAAGACGGGTATGTTCTGCTGGTGAAATTTGATCGACAAAAGCTAATCGGAACTGTAAGCCCCCATTGTCAATACGATGATTATGACTCATCAAATTAATCAGACTGATTTTGTTGGCATCCAAAGGAGCAGGTAATTGCCATCCGGGGTAAAAAGAGGCCAAAGAGGCATTGAGGTCAATCTCTCCTTTTTCTTCGAGACATGCCGCGGCCATTGCGGTTAAGCTTTTGGTTGTGGAAGCAATATAAAAACTTGTTTGTGCAGTGGCTGGGAGTTTGTTTTCTATATCCCTATAGCCAAAACCATTGGTATAGATCACTTGGTCGTCTTTCACAATAGCTACTCCTAATCCCGGTACAATTCCGGTTTTTTGCATCGTTTCTTTTATGAAAGATTCAATTTGCTTTACTTTTTCCGACGGTAGGTAAGTTTGAGGGGTATCTGAATTTGTCGATCTACGACAAAAAAGAAATAAGAGACTTATGGTAATAAGAGCAATTGGTTTCATTCGTTTTTTTGACAAAAGTACAGTCTGTACATTCGGTAGTCTTGAACAAATGAAACCAATTAATAGACGTACTAAATTTCATACTCCTTTAACCATTTTCGAAATACCCCAGGAGAGGTATTCATCCCTTTTTGAAAAAGCCTTGTCATATGGCTTTGATCGGAAAAGCCAGCATCTAATGCAATATGTACCAGTGCTTTTTTCCCATTGCTTAAGTCTTGTACGGCCTGCGAAATACGTAAATCTTGAAGGTAGTCTTTTACAGAACAACCATAATGTCGCCTGAATATTCGTGCAAGATAGACAGGATGAATATCAAGCCAAGTCGCCAAGTCTTTTGTTTTCAAAGAGGTAGAAAATTCATCCTTCATTCTTTCCTCAATTAAATTCAACCAGGATGGTGCTTCTTTTTTTGTCTCTTTGGATGCCTCTTGCAATTGAGCTAGTAGATCCACTATACAATCATAAAAGTCTTCTTCCTTGGTTACTTTCGCCAGTTCTCTGGCTGTTTTAAAAGCGATATTTGCAGTCGGTAGCCCCTGATACCAACACCAGTCTATAGGCTGTTCTCCAACTATTTCTTTGAATGAATCTTCTTTGAAAGCCACAGATACAATTCGGCTTTTTTTTGGACCAAAGTCATTTTGGTGAGTCAGATCTCCAGGCTTTAACACTATACTTCCACACTGCGCAAAAACTTCTTTACCACAAGCCTTTTCCTTTAGTTTCCCTCCCAAGACCATACTAATCCGATGATTACCATCTTCATGTTTTGATGTCGATAGGTTTGCTTCATAGCAGATATCAAGAATAGTCGCTTTAGGGAATGTTTTTTCCCTTCGTACCTCACAAGGCATACTGTTTTGTTTTCCTATTATTTTATGATTGATCGATACGAAGTGTTAGGTTGTCAGAACGCGATTGATTCCTAAAATGCAAAGCCCACAGAAACTTGTACAGCCACATTCCGATCTACATCATCGCGCTCTGCATATTGTGAAGGGTCCCCCTCTTTTAAATTCGCATAAGAGTGGTCGTAAGCTCCGTTAGAAATATCAATCAAACCATAGTTGATATTAGCACTGACGTAAAGTCCTCTGTTTAAGAAGTAGGCTAAACCAGCGTTGAGGCCAAAATCTATTCCCTTGAAAACTTTGCCGTCCTTGCTTGTGAAATCGTCATAAGCGTTCGCGACGTTTGGATAATAGGCTGGGTCATTGTTACCTACGTTGAAAATTTCGTAGTCTTCCGGTGTTACTTCAATATTAGCAGGATCCGTTATGTCATCTTTAAAGTAGTTATAGTTTAGGTCTGAGTCGATTTCGATTGAACCGGATTCAAATTTATACTCTCCAATTGCCTTTGAAGAAACTAAAATCCCAACATAAGGACCACCATAGAATTCTATTTTATTAAATTTTGCAAAACCAGAAATAGGAATTTCAATATAAGAATTAGTGATTCGTAAAAATCGATCTTGAGTACCTGTAATACCCGCTTGTTCAGTAGATCCAATTTTGTATACTAGCTGCGCTCCTTGCCCGTCATAGAACTGTTGTGTCCCTTTTTGAGAAAACAAAAAATCCCCCTTCACTCCAAAACGCTCTGTAAAGTTGTATCGAACACTAGCTCCAACATGGAAACCAGTATTGGTCTTTAGTCGCTCAATATCTTCACCGGCGTCATCCTGTTCTAGTTCTCCAGGCATGTTGGCAAAGTTCAATCCGACCCTGAAACCATAAGAGAGCCCCTGCGCAGAGGAGAGCACGGGAATCAGACAACAAAGAGCAATCGAGAAAATAAGCTGTTGGAATTTCATATTTTTTAGTTTTTTATAGAATAGTGTTTTAGCTTTGTCAAGCCATATGGTTTATTATAAGGAGGGTGTAGCATATTTTTGACAGCCTCTCTTCATCTTAGATGCGGAGTGAAATAATAAGGTTGTTCCGAAGCTAGATTTGAAAGCAAATATAACCGCGTTAATTGACAATAGTGAACCTTAACAGAAAAAGTCCTTTCCTTTCTTTGTTACTTTGCAATATGGAATTGAACAAAGTCTTCTTAGCGATAAAAATAGTGATCGTACTTTATGTACTACTCCTGATCGTTGCATATGGGGGACAGCGGTTTATTGTGTTTCACCCTGATCGGATCGCTAAAGACGAGCTTTTTTCTTTCGATGCTTTATTTGAGGAACATTTTTTAGAAACCGCACCAGGAATTCAAATTAATTATCTTCATTTCAAGCCGACTACTCCTTCCAAAGGCCTGATCCTTTATTTTCATGGCAATGCCGATAATCTGAAAAGATGGGGAACTTACCACAAAGACTTTATAGATAGAGGTTATGATTTGATTATGCCCGATTATCGAGGTTATGGAAAAAGTGATGGTTCCGTTTCTGAGGAAGCAACTTATCGGGATATGCGTGTATTATATGAATACATCTTCGAGACTATGAAACCTAAAGAATTCATTATTTACGGACGTTCACTGGGTAGTGGAGTAGCTACAAATCTTGCAAAGGAGATACCTTCTAAATTCCTGATTCTGGAAACCCCTTTTTACAGTATTCCTTCTGTTTTCTCAGATCAGCTCCAACTCATCTGGCTTCCTTTTGATTTTAAATATCGATTTCCTAATTTTGAAAACATCCCACAGGTCAAATGTCCCATCGTGATTTTTCATGGAACAAAAGATAGGGTGGTTCCCTACAGAAATGCGATAAAATTGGAGCCCATTTTAAAAAAAGAAGATACTTTTGTGACGATAATAGATGGAACACATCGCAATTTAAGTTCCCATGACATTTATCAACATAAAATGAATGAGCTGTTAGGTTCCACAAACACATCCAATGAGCGGAAAAAATAAAATAAAAAGATTTGCCGATTTACTCCAATTTCCCAATGTCTACGAAAATTTTGATGTAGACACTGATCACTTGGTCCTTAGCCCTGGTAACGAAATGCCTATGAAAGGACGTTGGCATAAAGACTATTTCAAAAATAACAATCCAATCACATTAGAATTGGCATGTGGAAAAGGAGAGTATACCGTAGGTTTGGCAAAACGATACCCTGATAGAAATTTTATAGGAGTAGACATCAAAGGTGCGCGGATTTGGAAAGGGGCTACAGAAGCTCAGGAAGAGAATCTAACTAACGTAGCTTTTCTCAGAACACGGATCGAACTGATTTATAAATTCTTCGAACTCGGGGAAGTAGACGAAATCTGGATTATTTTCCCTGACCCTTTTCTAAAGAAAGAAAACCGAAGATTGACGAGTAATCCATTTCTGGAATTGTATAAAAAAATCCTGCGTCCGGAAGGCGTTGTTCAATTAAAGACAGACGATCCAACTTTATACGAATTTACCATAGAAACTTGGGAAGCAAATAAAGATTACGAGTTGCTTTATCACAAAGATGATATTTATTCGGAGAAGTTATTTACAGAAGATTTAACAATTCAAACGTATTATGAAGGGAAGCATCTGGCAGCGGGAAAGACAATAAAGTATGTACGTTGTCAATGGAAGTCAACTTAATTTAAAACAACTTCCCCTCGAACCCTCCTAAAACTGTCCGCGCATCTGCATCCAGCCAGTTTTCTAGCACGGAAGCATAAATGCTCCGAAAGTCAATTTCATATTTCAAATCCCCTTTGTCCAAATTCTGCAAATTGGGAGCGGCATTGTAAAACCCTTGCTTAGGTAATTGACCACCCATTAAGAATACATTATTGGCCGTTCCATGATCGGTGCCACCACTGGCATTTTGTTTGACTCTTCTTCCAAATTCAGAGAACGTCATAATCATAGTGTCCTTAATAAGTCGATGCTGCTTTAAATCTTTTATGAAAGCTTTAATGCCTTCCGCATATTCTTTTAGTAACCTATTCTGTTTATTCTTTTGATTAGCGTGTGTATCAAAACCACTGATGCTAACATAATATACACGAGTGTTGGTGCCGGAGGTCATTAATTTAGAAATGCATTTTAAATCGCGAGCGAAAGAACTATTGGGGTAGCTTACCGTTTCTTTGTATTTCTTGGATTGTTGGTAAAGGTAGTTGGCTGAAGACTGTGTATCAATCATTGTCTTATACAAATAAGCTACATTCTCTTCCTCTTGGTGGTTTTGTTCTTTTGCAATTTGTTGCAGAAAAGAATTATCGGTCACTCTTTTTAATTCTCTTGGATTGCTTACCGCAAATCCATTTTTACCTTTTCCTTTCATGGCTAAACTCAAACTATCATCTACTTCAATAGCCTGATAAGGATTTTCACAACCAGAGCAGTCGCTATCCAGATAACGTCCTAGCCAGCCATTTGACCAATACTGATTACTTCCCGATCCCGTTTGCCAAATGTCCATAGAGCGAAAATGAGAGCGATCAGGATTTGGGTAACCTACAGAATTTATGATAGACATTAAACCATCATCGTAAATACCTTTCAATGCTTTTAGCGCTGGATTAAAACCCAGTTCATCATCTACTTTAAGTAACTCTTCTTTTTTGAGGCTAAGCGTTGGACGATTTTTATAGTAAAGATCATTCCGATAAGGAACGATGGTATTCAATCCGTCATTTCCGCCGGAGAGTTGCACTACTACTAAGGTTTTTCCCTCTGTCATTGATGCATCACCAAGGTAAGACTTTAGGAAGGAGGGAACCATAAGCGTGGTGGAAGCTAGTCCGCTATTCTTTAGAAAATCTCTTCGTTTCATAAGTTCAATTTTTGATGTTGATCAACACATTTGATACTCTGGTAAAGTCATCAACCGTAGTGCAAGTGACTTTACATAATCCTCATTATTGGCTTTGATAACAAAAGGGTCAATCGTAGTTTTTTTAGGTCGTTGATTGGTTTGTAAAAGGAAAACACCTAAGTCATCAAATATATCTTCTTGTTTTCCTTTACTAAATGTGTTTAGAAGATCGCGGAAGTCAATATGTCCATCGATCTTTCTGAAGGCTTGTCCTTTTCTTTGTGTTTCCAGTTCGTCTTTTACTTTAAAGTTGACGTCTGTTTTTTTGTAAAGATAATTGACTAAATTCAATCTGAGCATCAAGGTGGAATTGTCAATCCATGATTTTCCACCTGGCCAGCCAGCCACGTTAGGTGGATCAAACAAACGTTGTCCCAATGCTTTTTGTATGAATTTAAAACTCCGCTTTTCGTTCATCTCTGCTTGAATCTGTCGAAAAATACCAGCAATCAATTCAACAGGAGATTTAATTTTTACACCAATGTTTTCAGGAGCATAAAACCAATTACTCGTGAAAATGGACTGCATTAATTTTTTAATATCATAACCATTATTGTAAAAAAGATCAGCCAATTGAGCGACTCTTTTTTTATCTACTTTTTCATTTACAAAATAGCGATAAATTTTAGTGGTGATAAATACTGCAGTTTGTTTCTTGTCCAACAATGTATTTACAATGTCGTCGCCGTTTAAATTTCCACTGGTATTCATGAATGTTTTTTGTCCATTGTCATGCTGTCGCGCTCTGAAAACGAATTCTCCTCTTGCATTGCTTCGCCAGCCTGTGAAAGCTCGAGCCGCTTCTTTTACATCTTTTTCTGTATAATGACCTCTCCCGATAGTGAATAACTCCATGACTTCTCGAGCGAAATTTTCATTCGGGCTGTTCTTCTTATTTTGTTGATTGTTAAGAAAGCGAATCATCGAAACATCTTTGGCCATAGCCTGAACGAATTCTCGGAAATTACCAAGGGCGTGTGTTCGGATGGTTTCTAGTTGTTGTTGTACCAGCTTAGGGTTTTTAGTGGTGCAGGCGAAATGACCGTGCCAGAACAAACACATTTTTTCAAGCAAGGGAGAAGAGTCAGTAGAAGCCATTCGATTAACCCAATCCATGTTTTGCTGAAAGACAAGGGTTCTTGCCTTCTTTCTCAATTCTTTTCGCTTTTTAGGATTTTTTTTCTTGACGTCTTCTTCACTCATTATAGAACGTGCAATGGCGTCATCCAGAGGAGTTGCTTGCTCCGCCTCTTTAAAAAGCGTACGAACAGCTTTGTCAATAGACCAATTCTTCCTCTTTTCCCATTCCTTAGGACTAAGACCAAAACCAGCACGCCAATATAGATGTGTAAGATGAACTTGTTGTTTCATGACTTGAGTTTGTGAAAGTTGCT
>CAZDTI010000401.1:0-8078 GCA_964508085.1 uncultured Saprospiraceae bacterium
CGTCGGCTAACCGTCAGGAGCATCGTAGAGTAGTTGAAGACCAACAAGCGCTGGTACTTCGGCTCCTCTTTTATACATCCTTTTATGATTTCCTGTACGGACATTGAGTTATTTTTTTGTTTTGGTTAGGCTCGCTTTCCTAAGTATTAGAGCATGTTTGGAAATTAGTAATTAGCCTACGAAAATCAATTTTTAGATTATACTTTGTTCTGAAAATCCTCATTTAGCTAAGGCTAAACTTTGGCCTTTCCGTCCGCAAGCGGTTCATTTACTTAAATGTCCACTGGACATTTCCCCTTCGGGATCGTGCATGAATGCCTCGTCTAATCTAAAAATTGCTTTTTCTCGACACAAAGACCAATTCCCCAACATCCTCTTAAAAGCGGGAGTCAGCTTATAAATTTATCTGACTCCCCACTTCGATTAGCTTTATATAATTTGCTAGTCTATAAAAATTACTCTTCTATTCTTATTTTAAAAGTACCACTTACCTCTTTTGGAGTACCTAGCATCAGTACAATCAGGTATAATAAAAAGAATACTCGGAGGTGACGCTATATTTGGGTCAAAACCTAAAATATGTATGACGCTTGAATCGCTATTAAGTGAATAAAAATTAGCATCTGGATCAATATCTACTGCTTGGATGTCTCCAATATTAAAATACAAATATTCGGTTAAATCCTCACAGACAAAAACATTGGCCAAATCCAAGACTGATGAATCTATCGTTTTCGTAACTGTTGTACTCTCCTTAAGATTATCCACATCAAACCCAGTAACATAAATAGTGCTTTCACTGCAGACATTGACTGTTCCATTGAACTCGCCATTTGCTTCAGCAGGTATGATCGCTGTCTGATTACCAAATTTCACTCTCAAATATCCATTTGTAATCGGATTGTTATCACAGTCAACTAAAACTCCTGACAAGGTAACAAAAGGTTCCGTTGTTGGAATCGAAAAAGTAGGGATTGTAGCATCCGCAGAGAAGGGACCAATCACCTCAGAGTAAATCTCCTCTCCACAAGCATTTTGCACGGATATTGTCAGTTCTTGATTTGCAGGAACTAAGCCAGCATAAACCCCGTCCTGATCCGTCCAACCATAACCAGTGATCCCCAATGTTTCGTCTGCAATCATAACTTCAATATTTTCAAGCGGCTGGCCCTCTCCATCTATTATAGTCCCCTCAATAAAAACGTAATCATTCGGTATGTCAACATTCCAAAAAGAGAAGTGATTTACTGTTCCTACATACTTATTGCCTTGCAAAGTCGCTTCACCTTCTTCCACCCAATAACCAGTAACTTCATCGAAATGCCAGAGTGGAATAGTAGCAGGTGCATTTGCCATCAGTGTCGCAGGAACGGGTAATTCAATGGTTGCTGTTTGTCCTTCAGCAATGTTCAATGCCTGTCCTCCATCACCTTCTAGCTCCACCCCAATCATACCGAAGGTAGTCAGTTGTTGTTGTTCATTATTGCTATTCATCGCTCTAAGGTCACCAGGCGCTCTTTGTGCAAGGTCTCTAGCTGTTGGATCTAACCAGGTGGCATATAAGTTGATATTCCCAGAGTAAGTGGCACCACTTTCCTCCTTAATGGTGTTTGCTCCAAATTGAATGGAAGCATCATCGTCTGTAGCTACTGTTCCACCTACGCTTGTAGAAAATGTTCCAGTTAATGTTTTCTCGATCATTTTAATGATGACAAAATTTTTCTTATTCAATTTAGAATGAACAAATTTTGCGTTGTAGAAATAGCCCTCTTTTTCGACGGTCACTAAACTACCTTTTGTATTAATCTCCATGTTTTTAAAAGCGAAGTAGCCATTCTCATCAGTCATTATCGCAGTCGGACCATAAGAAACTATGGCATCTTCGATCGCTTGATTAGCCTCATCAGTTACTAAGCCATAAAAAGAGCCGTTGACAATAATTTCTGGGGCTGTACTTGTTGGAGGAAAGGTACCAGAGGTTTCTTCACTTTTTCGACAAGAGGTCATTAGTAGCGTTGCTAAAAACAGTAGTATTCCGATATTTCGTAAATAATTCATTAGTTGTATTTTTAAGTAGGTTTTTGAATTTCATCTCCAACCTAAGGTTTGTTACATTAGTTCGCAATTGCTTTCAATAAACTATATCCGATTAGTTATAAAAAGGATGCCTTTGCTTGAAAAAAAACAATTAAAAAAATGTTATTCATTGATTTACAACAAGTTAACTATTTAAGTTTATTAAAAAATAAATCCTTTTGTATCGTTAATATTAAATTTTGTTCGACTTAAAATCTGCCATTTTGATCCTAATAACTGCCGAACCTCCATAAAAAATCTAAACCCTCAAGTACTTATAGAGTAAACCCACAGACACTAAATATCCTTCATAAAAAAAGTTAGCATATTACAAGCCACCATAAATACTTATGAAATGAATTAGCTTTTTAATACCTTCATCCTAATAAAGAACAACTAAAACACTCGCTATGAAAAACAGCTTTACCATCTCTCTAGTAATTTTCCTTCTTCTCCCTTTCCTTAGTTCCGCTCAAAAAGGTAAGCTATTTAAGGAAACGACCATTTCAGCCTCCTCTGCCATTAACTACTATCCGACCATGGATACCTATAGTTGGATCGATGACTATTTAACCAATGATAGAGATTTGATTTTAGACTACAGTTCTAGTAATTCCGGTACTTTTGTAGTGGAGATTACCGACTCTATTCCTGTGGAAAGAGAACGATATAATAACCTTCCCTCTCAATTATTAGGCATTGGAGTGTCGGTGCGATTTGCGAAAGAAAACCAGATGTTCCATGAGTTATCCTTAACGAAGTTATCTTTTGCAAAATCGTCTTATGAGCTCTATTTTACAATGCAAGATTCCCTCGGTGAAAATAGATTCATTCGGGTTGGGCATAGACAAAAAGCAACTGCCCTTGGGTTCCGATATGAATTCGGCAAAATGTTTGGCGATTCCAAAAATTCAAGGGTTCGATTCGGTCTTAGTGGCGGAATAGAACCTTCTTTTTATTTTTTCAAAAGAACGCCTCTTACATCTGTTGAATTCCCAGTATCGGCTAGAATAATGACTATTGATGCGACCATCATTCCAATGCTTGAAGTTAGATTATCTAAGAGAGTCAGTATGGATTTTAAAGTTGTTTCCAGTGTATTGTTACAAACTTTTGGATCCGTCAGAGAACAGAATCCAAATAGAACAACCAAGCAGCAAGCTGGGGATCGGGATTATACTTTTCCTGAATTCAACTTTGGTTATAGTTTGGCGGTTAGGTACACTTTAAAGGAGGCGGTGATCAGTAAGAAGAAGAATAGAAAACGGAAGAGGAGACGGAGACGGTAGATAAGTATGTATCAATATCTATTTTATTAATTTTATCAACTACTTTTTGGGATACTACGTTATCAATTAAAAAAAGAACTTCATAACATATAAATCATCAAACAATAAACTAAAATGAAAAAATTATTGCTAACCACACTTCTATCCTTAAGCGTTTTTCTCCTCATCGCACAACCATCCATTGAATGGCAAAAAACTTTTGGCGGAAGTGGCGACGAACAAGCCTATAGTATTCAACAAACAAATGACGGCGGATATATCATTGCTGGCTGGTCTAGCTCAATTGATGGGGATCTATCTGGAAATGCAGGTGCTAGTGATTATTGGATCGTAAAATTAAATAACGATAACACCATAGAATGGCAAAAGACGCTGGGAGGCTCGAATTTTGACTATGCACATTCCATTCAACAAACTACGGATGGGGGTTATATTATTGCCGGAAATTCCAGATCAACAGGCGGTGATGTAACTGGCAATAATGGATCTTTTGATTCTTGGATCGTCAAACTAGACAGTACAGGAGATTTGGTCTGGCAGAATTCTTTAGGTGGTACAGAATGGGATGCTACCAACATTGTACAACAGACCATTGATGGAGGATATGTCTTTGCTGGATATACGGATTCATCAGATGGCGATATATCTGGTAATAATGGCGAGCGGGATTTCTGGCTAGTAAAATTAGATAATAGTGGAGATCTGGCTTGGCAAAAATGCCTAGGTGGAACAAATGAAGAACTGGCCTTTTCTATGCAACTAACGGCTGATGGAGGATTTGTTTTGGCAGGTGATTCTAAATCAAGTAATGGTGACGTTAGCAATAATCAAGGACTTAGTGACTATTGGATTGTCAAAACGGACAACACAAGAACAATCGAATGGGAAAAAACTTATGGTGGTTCTGACCAGGATATAGCCCGGTCTATTCAACAAACCACAGATGGCGGATATATAGTTGCTGGTTATTCGAAATCATCGGATGGAGATGTTACAAACAATTATGGTGTTTTTGATTACTGGATTCTCAAGTTGAACAATATAGGAGACTTAGAATGGGAAAAAACTTATGGCGGTTCTGATAATGACACTCCCTTAGCCGTACAACAAACTACGGATGGTGGATATGTTGTTATCGGATACGCAGCATCATTAGATGGAGACGTCACAGACAATCATGGAGGTGGCGACTTTTGGCTTATTAAGTTAAACAACACTGGAGACTTATTGTGGAACAAAGCATTAGGTGGTTCTGCTGATGACACGCCATTTTCCATCCAACAGACCAATGACAATGGATTTATTGTTGTCGGATACTCATACTCAACGGATGGAGACGTGACTGACCTTCAAGGGAACGCTGATTTATGGGTGGTTAAACTGACTGGAGATCCTGTTTCGATAGATGAAGTAGCAGAGGCAGCTTTACTAAATATTTACCCGAACCCTACGAAAGGAGAAATAAACCTAACAGTAGAAATACAATTCATAGGAAAGAACTATTCGATTTACAACAGCTTGGGCAAAATTGTTTCCAATGGAATAGTCGAAGCTGAGCATACTTTAATTAGTTTGGAATCTCTATCAAGCGGTGTTTATTTTATTCAAATTGAAGGATTTAATAACATCGTTAGCAATCGTTTTATTGTAAAATAACAGTTAAGCAGGTATTCAATTTAAATTCTATAATAACTTGAAAGATAATGTCCAAAACAAAAATAACCACCAACCCCAAAGTAAAAACCGTCTTCGACAACTACCCTGCCCCCATCCGAAAGAAGATCCGCCACCTTCGGAAATTAATCATCGCAGCAGCCGGTGAAATTCCTGAATTAAAAGATCTGGAGGAAACCCTAAAATGGGGCGAACCTAGCTACCTCGCTAAAAAAGGAAGTACCATTAGAATTGACTGGAAGAAAAAGAAACCAGAACAATACGCTATATATTTCAAATGCACAAGCAAACTGGTCACCACCTTCAAGGAAGTTTATAATAATGATTTTACTTACGAAGGAAATAGAGCCATCGTTTTCCAAATGGAAGACAAAATTCCAGAGGAGAAATTAAAGCACTGCATCAAAGCTGCCTTGACTTATCACAAAGTGAAAAACCTAGAGCTTCTTGGAATGTGACAAAGCAGCGTTCTTCCACTTTAATGTGTTTTAAGGTCGTACAAAACTCATTACTTAATCTAACAATAAAAAATGTTCAACTTAAAAAACACCCCTTGGAGCTTCTGCCTCCTTTTCGCCCTATCTTTCACGCTAGCCTTGACTTCTTGTTCCAGCGATGATGACACCGACGAACCCGAAGATTCTTGTCCAGATCAGGCCTTCATAGCGCAAGATGCCAAAGGTACTTTCATGGGTGATGTTTTCAATGTGGTAAAAGGAACTGCAGAAGAAGACTTTGCGGATGCGACCCAATTCCGATTCAATTTATATGGAGAAGCAGTAACTGGAGATGCCTGCGATGGTTTCAATTTTGAAAAACCAGACTCTTCTATTATTTTCAGCATTCCTATGGCTGTTGGTCTATATGAACTGGGGGTTAATTATAGTCTTACTTTTAATGATGCTTCTGTCGTGAATGAAGTAAATGCCGTAATCGCGCTTTGTGGTGCGATTGAAATTACAGAGGTGACTGCTACTTCCGTTACCGGAAAATTAGATGCCTATGGAGACGACGATAGTATTTTGAATGGTAATTTCACCGTAGAACTCTGTCCGTAAACAATAAAGAATAAGTATTGTTATAAAAAACCGATTTGAGTTATTTTAATTAACTCAAATCGGTTTTTTTATCTAGCCTTTTCTTTGAGCAGATAATGGAAATACTTATCATTACGTCAGCAAATGAAAACTAATACAATTATTCAATAAAACAAATACAACAACTAATATGAACTGCATCAAATTCAGTTTATTAGCCATAGCACTTAGTACATTAACCAATTGTGCATGCAGTTATGACGCTATAAATCCACAACGCTTAAGATACAATTCCTCAGAAGAAAATTCGGGTATTACTTTCGACTACAAGTATGACTTGCTTTCAAGAAAATACAAGAAAAAAGAACGCAAGAACAATATAAAATTAATCGCTGTAAAAGTTACCAACAACACAGAAAATGATGTTGTATTTGGCAAAGACATTAAAATCACTTACAAGAACGATTCAGAATTATATCTAATTGGCAGAGAACAGTTATTCGCTGAGCTAAAGCAAAGACCAGCTCGATACTTATGGTACCTTTTACTGACAATTTTACGCTTTGACCAACAGGACAGTCAAGGTAGAGTAACAAAAAGTACTCCCATCGGATATGTTATTGGCCCTGTGGTAACGGGAGCAAATGTACTGATGGCCGCAACTGCAAATGAAAAGTTCAAAACCGAATTAGAAATATACGACATCAATGGAAAAACCATAAAGCCTGGAAAAACGAGATATGGAATCATTGGAATATCTGGTGTAGGCTATGACGCCTTAAAACTGACAACCCAGCTAGATTAAAAATGGAAATAAAAAAAGGAACCAGCTTCAACACTGTCCAAAATAACCCAGTACTTTCCAAAGCTCAGGAAGCACTGAATTATTATATTTCCAGAGTCGACTCCGCCAGTCAACTCCTAGACAATATTCCGCTATTCCTGGACACCAACCTCTTACTCCGCGGCTACAGCCTAACACCTGACCGAAGAGAAATGCTCTATGATTTCTTTAAAACAAACCAAGCTCAGATCATCGTCAGCAAACAAGTCCATGAAGAATTTACTCGTAATCGAACAGAGATAAGAAACGCCTTTGCCCATAATCCCGAAGCGCAAATTTCAGATTTAAGTGATGCTCTTGCAGGTTTAATGTTAGACTTGCAATCTGAAGATGATTCTGAGAATGAAGCAAACGCAGAAACGCCTGATGAGCTAGAAGACATTTATAAGGATTTAAAAAAACTCGATGGACTATCTGGGGAAGAAAAACAATTTTTGATCAAAGAATTCAATGAGTTAAAGTCCCAAAAGACGACTAATTTCAATGATGTCACAGAACGCGAAAGCGCTCCTTCAGTAGCTAGAGATAAGCAGAGGAATACACCCCTTCCTTTCCCAGGCATGGGTGATATTATCGAGAAACCGAACTTTCCTTATGGTGACTACTTTTTGTTTCATGAAATGCTAAAGTACGCTGGGGAGCAAAATACCGATGTCGTTTTCCTCACCTTTGATGTAGCCAAGGAAGACTGGCTGCAAAAAAACAAAAGACCTCACCAACATTACATTTACAAAACCTACACAATTAATCAGAAGGTCATTTTCATTCTCGATGCGAATGCCTTTTTAGAGAAAAAATTTGACACCTCCTTTGAAGGCTTAATCCCTACGGAACAAAAGAAAAGCAAGAAACAAACTACTACTGTTGTACTCTCCCCATTTGAAGAAGAACTTCATTTGTTATTCACAAGGCTGGAAAAAACCATTCGGCGGATTGCCCGAAAGTTTGACATCGATTCAGAGCCCGACATCTCCACCAAACGAATTCTGGATGACATGAACTATGATAAAATCATTTCGGATGCCGTTTATTATGAATTGACTGGTATTTGGTCGGTTCGAGAAGGTCTTATGGAAGGGGATCTCGAAACTATTCGAAGAAATTATACCGAAGAAGAATTAAGAGAAATCCTGCTGATTATTAAACAAAATTCGCGAA
>CAZDTI010000402.1:0-8015 GCA_964508085.1 uncultured Saprospiraceae bacterium
TGTCATTGTCATTGTCATTGTCATTGTCGTTGTCATTCCGAGCGAGCGAAGCGAGTCGAGGAACTACAACTCCGAAACACTCACCATCCGATCCTCCACCTCATGCACCAACTCCACAAATCTCGGATCCCGCTTAATTTCTCTAGTTCGGTTAAAAGGCAAATCCACATGAATATGCTCCACAAAACGAGAGGGCGCCGATTTCATAATGTAAATATCATCCGCAAGATACACTGCCTCGGAAATATCGTGTGTAATAAAAACAATGGTCGTCTGAAATTTCGTCCAAATGCTGGTCAGGAGATCTTGCATTTGTAGACGTGTCTTAACATCCAATGCCCCAAAGGGCTCATCCATTAGAAGAATTTGAGAATTGGCAATTAAGGAACGAGCAATGGCAACACGTTGCAGTTGTCCACCAGAGAGGGTAGGGTACTGCGCGTATTTGTGTTCATGGCCTTTTAAGCCCACGAGTTCAATCAGCTCCATTGCTTTAGCATCTCTTACCTCTTTATCTACACCTTGGAACTTTAAGGCGAGTCCAACATTTTCCAAAACCGTCATCCAAGGCAAGGAAGAGTATTGTTGGAAAACCATCGAAACACGATTGTCTTTACCTACGGCTTTATCTTTTACTTTTACTGTTCCGGTTGTAGGGTCCTGTAATCCTGCCACATATCTAAGTATCGTAGACTTCCCACAACCCGACATACCCAAGATAACCACGAATTGGCCTTGTCCAGGTTTGTCTTCAATCACAAAGTCGAGTCCCTTGATGATGTAGTTTTGCCCACCGTCATAACTTTGGTCTATTCCTCGAAGTTCGATGATGTTTTGTTGGTCCGGATTGTCTTTGAATGTTAACATGTAAGTGTATTGTTTATTTTAAAAGGTGGATGAGGTAGATACGGTGGATGGGGTAGTTGGGGTTTCCCACTAACGCGATGTAGTGCGGATAAAGGGAAGCCTCATCCACCCCATCTACCTGTATTATTTCCCCGGCAAATTATCCTCCAACCCATCCCAAAACAAAATCTCCAAATCAATGGCCTTTTTAGCACCAGTTCGGATCAAATATTTATTCTCCAAAGTATTCGCCCAAGGCACTACCGCCCCAATCATCTCCGAATAATGCTCCTCATCCAAACTAATATGTACCGACCAAAATTCCAGGTCTTTCTCCGTCAAGAAGTCATATTGTTGTAATCCTTTGTAGATGATACTGTATTCGTCATTTGTGAAAAATTCGGTTCCAGGGCCTAGTGCGCCCAAGCTTTCCAGGAAGTGACCGTCGTGGCAAAGGTTGATCAAATTTTCACAAGTGATACGGGTTGTTGGCAAGGGCTGTACTTTATCTAGATCGTCCACACTAAGTCCTAGTCCCGCTGCGAAACGATTGAATAAAATTCGATGGGATTTTATAATTTTTCCCTCACCATGTTCTTCCCAAAGATTTTTGATGATTGGCATTCGTGTTTCATCATCTGGAATGTTAGCTGCAGCAGCGGCCAAAAACCTTGGGAAATAGCGACAGTAAACAGAGTATTGTTCTGCAAAATATCGAAGCTGGTTTTTGTCAAACCAACCGTCTTGCATCCTTTTTAGAAAAGGGTGTGTCAGGATTTCATTAATGCCCTCTTGTAATTCTTTTTCTAAGGTTGTGAAGAAGTTCTTTGCCATTGTGTTTGTTTTTAAGTTTTTGTGTTTTTTTAAAGGGTGGATGGGTAGATAGGATGATGGGTGGATGGGTTTCTCTTGGTTCGCACCATTTCGCGTAAGTGGGAAACCCATCTACCATCCACCAATTAACCCATCTCCCTGTTTTTCCCCATCTCAAAGTCCAACGAAAATTTCACCACTTCCCACTCCGTCTGAATAATCGAATAAACGTGAGCATCCCGGATCATTCCGTTTTTATCAATGCTGTGATTTCTAATGACTCCATCCAATTTAGCGCCCAGTCTACTGATCGCTCTTTGTGAATTTCTATTATGAGAATGTGTTTTAAATTCTACCGCAATACAGTTTAATTGCTCAAAAGCATATTGTAAAAGTAGATATTTACACTCCGTATTGATTCCTGTTCTGTGGCAGCTATGGGCATACCAGGTATAACCAATTTCTAATCGTCTACTATTAGGAACTGCATTGCAATAGCGCGTGCAGCCTATGATTTTATTCGTATTAATATCAACAATAGTAAAAGGGAGCGCCCTTCCATGTGATTGTTCTGTTAGAGCCGTTTCAATGTATTGATCTATTGTATCTTCTGATGGGACAGAGGTATACCAAAGTTCCCAAAGTTTTCCATCTGAAGCAGCGGCTAGTAAACCCTCCCGATGCACTTTTTCAAGTGGAATGAGTTTCGCTTTTTTGCCGCTGAGTGTTGTTTTGTTTAGCCAAGCCATAGTTTGATTGTTGTTGTTGTAAATCGCAAGGTTCTGTTCTGTTCTGTTTTAGGAGCGTAGCTCCGGCAGCGTTTGTAGCAATGTAAAAGTAAATTACGAATAAGAGCGTAGCTCTGGCAACGTGAAAAACGCACCGTTCTATTGGACTAACGCGGCCGGAGCTATGCTCCTATAAAACTATTCATTTTCGTAGGCTACAAACACGGCCAAGGCTATGCCCTTTTATCCAAAGAATACTTCCAATTGGCGGCGCTAGCTCTTTTAATTTCAATGAAATTGTATTTAAAACAACAACAACTAACCATACCTCTATTCTCCCTTATTTTCTTCCTCACCCTTTTCCTTATCAATATCTTTTTCATCCAATTTTTCCTTTGGAGTATTATCGACAATCGGCTCCCTATTATCTTCAACCTGCGGAATCGAAACCGCCGGTACCACCTCCTTTTGCGTATTTTTCTGATATAACGTATTCAGTTTATAAGCAATCACTGACCAGCCCAGTAAATGTATCACCCAAACGGTTTCCCCAAAGAAGTTGTCCAAAACTTTAACCGGATAGAAACCTACAAATTCATTTATAAAAAGCAATACATATAAACCACATAAACTCCAGCCAATAATGCTAGAAGCGAAACTCCAAACCGCTCCACCTATTCCATGCTTCGCAGCAGCCTCCTTGTTTTTACCACTCTGATATTTGTACGGAAAGAATTCTCTGTCGAGGTACGTGAAAATTTTATCCTGTAAAAAGCCAATCGCAATAATAATAAGCAGCAAAGCAAAGATGACATCTACCTTTCCTTGCCTTTGCCCTAAGCGATAGATCAGAGAACCAAGCCCCCCTTGATTTCCAAGTGCTTCCGCAATGATGATATAAGTCCAAGAAATAGCAGTCAGTACCCGAATATCATCCCAAAGGCGGGACATCACAGAAGGGATATAAACACTGCGGATCGTTTGCCAATCTGTTGCACCTAAAGTGTAAACTGTTTTCAAATAAACATCTTTCACTTCATCAATTCTCTGCACGACAATCGGTAGTAAATAAATCAAAATACCAAAAGCCAAAAAGTGTGTCTTCATAGAAACGCCCAAACCAAACCAGGTAATAAACAATCCCGTCACCGCCGTCAGCGGAACATAGCGAAAGGCATCTACCTGTCGATTAAACAAGCCTCTAAAAAATGGATATAAACCAACGATAAAACCAACGACCAATGAGATGGCAATTGCCTCCACATAACCCGCTAAGTTCAAACCCAGTGATCTGAAAATATTAGTTACCAAATCACTCTCTGAATACAAACTCCCAAAAGCACCCAAAACAGTTCCCGGACTGGGGAAGATCGCCGGATTCATTATTGGATTGGCACCCATTGTAATGAGATACCAGACCAATAACAACAATAGTATTCCGGATATTTCTAGAATGATTCGAGTAGAAGAGGGAAGCGTTCCACGTAGCTTGAAAAGGGACATTTTTTGTAGTTGATTGGTGAGCGAAAGAGAAGCTGCTCTTTATAGATTAGCTTAGCGTTGGGGAACAAATGAACATTGATTCCAGAGGTAAGAATTATGAATTCCGCTTAAAATACAAAGCGGAACTCATAATCTTTACTATTAACTAGTCGCTAGAACCTGTTATTCCGAGCAAACCCAATGAATCGAAATGTTGTCAACCCGAGTGAGTGAATCGAAAAACTTGTCAACCCGAGCGAGCGCAGCGAGTCGAGGGTTACCCCGCCACTAACTGAAACTCTGTTCGTCTATTCTTCGCCTTGCAGTCTGCGTTCTGATTTTTTTCACAACCCGGAACTGGCTTATCTTCCCCATTTCCAAGAATGATAAAACGATTGCCATTCATACCATATTCTTTTTCTAAATAGTTGGCAACAGATTGTGCACGCTTTAGAGAAAGCTTCTTGTTCATCTGATCATTACCATCACTGTCCGTATTTCCTTCTACACGAATACGCGTGTTAGAATAGGCTTTCGCTACTTCAGAAAACTGCAAATCAATAATGGTCTTCGCATTTTCAGTAAGAGCAGATTTTCCAGAATCAAAAGAAATAGAAATTGGCTTAGAGGAAATTTCCTGTGCAGACTCCAGGGCTTTAGGTGCAGGCTTGAAGGCCTTTTGTCCTTCCGATTGGAAACCGTTTCCTGATAGGTTGGCAGCGCTTACTGCTGCTGGGTAGTTAATTTGTCTCCAAGTAGGACGCTTAGCAGGTGCTTGTCCGAGCTTAGCAAATTCGTTCCCCATTTTTTCATATAGACGCTGTCCGGTCATTCCTTTAAAAGAAGTATTCTGTCCGAGGAAATCCTGATTGTCACCATGCGTAACAAAACGAACATTGTCCATCATGCCAATTGCATCTCCCATTGGAAGTCCGGTGAGGTCAGATAAATATTTTCCTGCTGTTTTGTAATTAGATTGTTCTGTCGTCATTTCTGCAACGGCTTTCATCCAACCGGCGTAGAATTTTTCCAACTTATCTCTGTTCTTTTTAGCGTAAGCATCTTTTACCATAAATACATCGGCAATAATATTAGAGGCTTCCCGAGTTGATTGTAAAATAGTTGTCCCTGGAACTTCTCTTTCACAAGCCAAATCATCGGGACTCCAAACAATAGCCGCGTCTACTTTTCCACCTTTGAAGGCATTCGCTGCATCCGTTGGTAAAGGAACTTCAACTGCCTCAATGTCTTTCATCGTCATGTTTGCAGATTCCAACATCGTAACTAAGAATGTAACAGAAGGAGTGAAACCCGCAAAAGCTACTTTCTTTCCACGTAAATCATTTACGGATTTGATTCCTCGACGAACCACCACGGCGTCACCACCACGAGACCAATCGTATTGCATGAATACACGAGGGTTGTGCGGCGCTAGCCTTTCCATTTCTGTGTTCATCGCAGAAACTTCATTGGAAAGTACATCAACCTGATCTCCAATCCAAGCCTGACGAGTTGCATCGAAGTCATCGATCAATTCGAATTTGACATCTAAGCCATATTCTTTTTTGAAACGAGAGTTTCTATTTGGTTCTGCTCCAGCATTGAAATACAAACCAGGAGCGATACCACCCCAGGTAAATACCTGAACCGTTAGGACATCGTCAGAGTTTGTAGAACTACTGTTGGAGTTAGTGGTAGGGCTAGTGTTGGTATTTTCGTTATTGGTATTTCCATTTTCTACTTGTTCTTTCGCTTCTTCCTGAAGCTTTTGTCCAGCTTCTGTATTTTGCAAAGCATATCTGACACCGAAACCGATGACGCCTACGATGAGCAATGTGATTAAGAATTTTGAGAATGTTGTGAGTCGTTGTGCCATTTTTGTTATTTGTAAATGCTAATTGATGAATGATTTTGTTTTATACGGTTTTACGGTAGATGGTGGACGGTTTACGGTGGACGATAGATGGTGCGGTCACCGTAAAGCCGTTTACCGTAAACCGTCTACCGTTTTTTTAATCAAAGAAAGAGTCATACTGATTTTGATGTCCATCCGCTCGTTGTGGTTTTTGCACCGGAGCGTTCAAGTCAAGTGTTTCTTCAGAGTGCAACAAGGATTCTTTATCGTTTCCAAGTAATAATGAGGTCCCTTCCTTTTCCCATTTTTCCAGCATCTTCAACCCTTCCTCTTCGAATACTCCATTTTGCAAATCAACAGATTGCATGAAATTGGCAGACATATCCATGAAGCGTTCCATTTCTCCTACTTTCTGACTAACATCATCAGCGATAGCTTCCAGTGCCATGTCGAACATGTATCGTTTGTCTTTGTCTCCTTGAATGATGCTCATGGCAGATTTCATTGCAGAGTTAGAAGCGTGAATGGCTTTCCGTTCCTGTTCTTTTATTTCGACTTGATCTTTAATGTCTTCCAACATGATCTCCGAATTCTCATACATCTTGGTGAGTACTCGATAAAGCACTTCCATTTTTTTGTATAAATCTTCCAGACGCACATTCGATTCTTTTAATCGTCCTGCCTTTCTGGATTTCAGGATCATAATGTTCTTCTTATCCTTGTCTCTTGCCTTAGAGGCCAGGTCGAGGTTAGAAGCGATTTGTCTTTGATTATTTACGATCAGTTCTTTCATCTTGTGCATCTGTCCACGAAGTTGAGAGACCTGTCGATTCATCTTACGTAAATTGTTTTTCAAATCTTCGACATAAGATTTCAAAATGCCAATCGGGTCGATTTGTACAAAGAGCCCCGTAATCCAGCGCATGACCGATTTGTACATGTAACCGACTAGGTTTCGCATTTTTGGATCTAACACCATGTACACGATGGCTGCGAGTACCATCAACATTCCCGCAAGATAAAGGGTTTGACCGGCAGCCCATATAATCCATGGTAAAGCCGTAGTAAAAAGAAAAGCACCGCCAGCAATCATAGCGGTTAGGAAAATGATACCAGTGACCCCTTCCGGGCGTTTCCAAAAAGACTTAGGTTTGTAGTTGCTATCCATATGAGTTCTAATGAGAGAATTTTATTTCAGAAAAGTCTAATTATGTTGATTGGTTACTTATTATAACCATTACATCAGATATTGTTTTATTTTTTCTGCGTCTGCCTTGATCTGTCCTACCAAAGCGTTGTAAGAAGCGACGAAGTCATTTTGTGTTTTTTCCATTTTCACAGAAGCACCAGAGATTTCGGATTTCATGGTTTCCATTTTCTGTTTATCCACTTCTATTTCTTTGGTCAACTCGGCAATCTTTTGCTCTTTCATTTTGATTTGCCCCGCCATGTTTTTTATGCTTTGCTCCTTATCTCCAATTTGCTTAGCACGTTGGTTGACAAGAGCAGATTTGAATTTTTGTTCTTCGGCAGAAAGAATGTTTACATAATGCTGAGCAGCATCCACCAATTTTTGTGGTGTAGCTCCCATCGTTTGTGCAGTAGCGTACGCAGATTTGAAACGAGTGGCCTCATCCATCGGCATTTTCGCCAAGTTTCGTAAAGATTGCTTGTATTCAATATAATCAAAGCCTGGTAGATTGGCTTTTTCCATAGCGCCAAAAAGGATGTTGATGAATTTGTCGTTCACCGCTCCTGAGGTGTTGGCAGGTGCTTCGTAACTCGCAGCACTAGGAGGAGGGGTAGCTGGGGTTTCTGTTTGAACTGGTGGTGTAGTATCTCTCTGATTAGCAGCTTCTTGTGCCGCTTTCTTGTCCAGTGCTTTTTGTAAATCGCCTTCATCTTCCGCGATAAAGAGCCCTTTTAATTTTTTGAACATATTGAATGCTTAGAGGTTGATTTCAAAATGGAAATATAATAAAAAGGAGTTACCAATTTCCACCTATTCCGTCTATTGAGGGAATTCCGAAGCTTCACTATAGAGAAAAGCGCGTTTTACCCTTGCTAAATTACCGCACAAAATAAAGAAAATCCGCTCAAAACTACAATTTTAGGAGCCATTGTCCGCGAACACATTTTTTGATCTACTATTTAAGGTATCAACGGAATAAGTTAAGTCCTTTTGGGCCTTACCAAGTTGAACCACAATTACCCAGCTTAATCCTCCAAAAGGAGGGTGGCACTCTGTTTTTACAGGGTGCTTTTTTTGTGGTTATTCTTGGAAAAGGAAT
>CAZDTI010000403.1:0-8005 GCA_964508085.1 uncultured Saprospiraceae bacterium
AAGAGCTTTTGTACTGTTTGACGAACCGCTAAGTTCGCGATCCGAACGCTTAGTGGTGTGAGATGCTATGATAAAAACCAAGTGTTTTTTAAAATAATTGATAACTTTAGGGATCAAGGAAGCTTTTGTTAAAAGAGCTATCCAGTGTAGGCAGGGTTTAAGATCCTGTCTACTATTTTTTTTGGTTTTATATTGTGATTAATTCTGTTCGTTTTGTGCTTTTAGATTTAGACTTTAATCTATTCCGAACTTTTAAAAAATGAAGTGAATCATAAGGTTCATTTTTGGTAAATAGTGTATAGATCAATAAGAGTAGTTTTCGTTGGATTGCTACATTTCCTTTCATTTTAATACCAGTCTTGTCTACTATTCTCAAGTAGTAAGCCCTATGGTGAGCATCGTGTACAGCTGCTGACATGGCCGACATGTAAAGCATTTGCCTGACATAAGAATTGCCTTGTTTAGAAATTCGATTTTTTCCTTTTATAGAAGTTCCGCTTTCATTTTGTTTAACATCATAACCTGCAAAGCTTACGATTTGGTTGCGATTTTTAAAAAGAATAAAACCATTATATTCAGCCACAACACCTATAGCTGTAATAAATCCAATTCCGTGCGCGGTGCAGACATTGTCTAAGCGTTCTTTCAAATCGGGGTCTTTATTTACTAACCGGCGGAGATCTTTTTCGGCGTCCTGGATTTGTTTGTCTAAAAAAGCTATCCGTTTTTCAGATCTTTTACGAACAATGGAAGAGGGCCTAAAGGAAGCCAGTTCTGCATGTAACTGGTTGGTAACCATGTTTTTCTCTCTGATCAAACGTATGCGTTCTCTAACAATTTTCTTTAAATCTCTCATCTGTGGACTGACAGGTAACCAGGAATTTAATCTTCTTTCTAATCCCATTTGGGCAAGCCCCCATGCATCAATTTTGTCTGTTTTAGATTTAAGACTAAGACTTTTAAAATAGGCATTACTTGCATTAGCTAGAACAACATGAACGAGATAAGATGGCTGTTCATAAAAATAATACGCTAAACTTTCATAGTACACACCAGTAGCTTCCATAGTAATACTTAAGGGCAAATCTTTTACTCGCTTTTTATCTGCCCATTCTTGCAAAGCTTGAAATCCCTTTAAAGTGTTTTTAAAAGTTCGACTACCTTTTGTCTTTATTGACAAATCAGTCATCAAAAATCTAAGAGATACTTTTAGGTCTTTAGAGCCGACATCAATTCCAAGATTTTGTTTAATTGTATCCATGATTCAATGTTTAAAAAGATAATAGAATAAAATGTTCTTCTTCGACTAACCTCGTACATTTATTCTGGCTAGAGGTGATTTTCAACGACTGCCTTAAATGCTATTCTGTCTCTAAAGAACTTCAAAGGAGAGGGAAATCTCACACACTGTATACTTAAATAATAACATGGTTATTAAAGAAGTTACTTAGAGGGCACAACCTCTCTCCTTTGGGAATTCTAAGTTACCAATTATTTCAAAGATCATTGTTTAATACAAACATACGAGAGGGCTGGGGTGGCTAAATTAGTCACCTCTCCCTACTCGATTAGCTTCCGTTACATTAGTCCAACATCATAATCAACTAATATTTAGTATGTGATATTTAAGACTGCATTCCGCTTTTCAATAATTCTTGACACTCAGTAATTATCTTCTTTATTTCATCTTCTACAAATAAGCACTCGGAGTTTTTCCAAATCGATTTTTAAACATTCTGGTAAAGTTCGACTGATTGTCAAACCCAACATTGTATGCCACTTCAGCAACTGAAATAGATGTACCTTCTTCCAATTCTTTTCTAGCAGCTTGTAACTGTACTTCTCGTATAAACTTACCTGCTGTAAGTCCTGTAATGGCTTTGAGTTTTCGATTCAATTGACGGGAACTTATAAAGACAGAATTCGCTAAGCTTTCTACGCTATGCATACCTTCATGGAAAGACTTTTCTACCATTGCGGTCAACTCATCTACCCATGCTTTATCTTTAGCATTGATACTTCCTTGCGAAACGTTTTTATCAAGAACTTCTTGGCTTTGCTCTTGATCCTCATTCTGAAATTCCTCCGAACTTTGCCACTCCAATCGTTGGTGATAATTGAATAGTAAATTTTGAATTCGAATTAATAATTCCGGCACAGAGAATGGTTTGGTCAGATAATCATCGACACCAATGGTTAGTGCGGTGAGCTTATCTCGCTCGGCAACTAATGCGGTGAGCATCACTACCGGGATATTATACCATTCCGGATTGTTTTTAATGGCTTTGAGCATCGTCAAGCCATCGACAACAGGCATCATCACATCGGAAACAATTAGGTTTATATTTGTACCTTGTTTTTTTAATAGCTCTAAACCTTCTGCTCCATTCTGAGCCAAAAGAACTTGTGCATATTTTTTTTGCAACAATTGGTAGATGAAATCTTGCATATCATGGTTGTCTTCTACCACCAATATCGTAAAGTCATTTCCAATAGAATAAATCTCTTCTTCCGGTAAATCGATTATCGCAGGTGTGAGGATTTCATTTCTCGCTACTTCCTTTTTCGGTATTTCAAAAAAGAATTTAGACCCAACTCCCAGCGTACTTTCTGCATAAGCTTTGCCACCCATCAATTGTGCAAACTCATTGACGAGCGCCAGACCAATCCCTGTCCCACCATATAACTTTTGATCAGCTTGCTTGGATTGATAAAAGCGGTCGAAAATAAACGGTAAGTCTTTGGGATGAATCCCTTTACCCGTATCGGAAACGATGATACATAAATCGGGTTCATTTTCCTTTACCTTCAAAGTAATCTTTCCATTTTTAGGTGTAAACTTGATGGCATTGCTCAAAAAGTTATTCAAAACCTTTTCCACTTTCTTTCGATCCAAAAGAACATTAAGGTCTTCTTTTATATCCAAAACCAATTCATGGTCCAAGGTCTGACTTTGGAATTGCGGCTCAAACACATGGAACAAATATTCGAAAAACTGAACAAGAGGTGTTCCTTCTTCTTGTAGTTCCAACTTGTTGGCTTCTAGTTTTGATAAATCTAGAATTTCTTCAATTAATTGCATCAGGCTTTTGCCATTGCGTTGCATGACGAGCAACTGATGCTGCACATTTTCTTTTTCCCACTCTTTAGGATTATCCAAAATATAAGACAAGGGCCCTAATATTAAAGTCAGCGGAGTTCTTAATTCGTGAGAGATATTGGCGAAAAAGTTGGACTTGACTTTGTCGAGTTGTTTGAGCTCCTCGGCTTGCAGCCTGATTTCTTCGGTACGTTCTTCAACAATGGCCTCTAACTCTTGCTTACGCTCTAACAATACTCTTGTATTTCTTTTTATAATATAAAAAACGGTTCCCACCAAAGTCAACAAAGTTGAGAAGATAAACCACCATTGCAAATAAAATGGCTTTGCCACATGAATTTGAATGGGATATGCATGCTCTACCCAGGTGTTACTTCCAGCAGCCTTTCCCCTCAATAGCAGTTGATAATTTCCATAAGGTAAACCGCCTATTCTCACCTTACCTTCTCGCTGATAGGTCCAATCATCCCGATAGCCTTTTATTTTGTAAGAATATTGATTGCCACTTGTTTTCTTGTAATCAAGTAATGCGAAACTAAAATCCGCTGCCTTGTCACCGGGCATAATCGTAAGCGAATGATTGTCTAGTACAGACTTGGTCATATTGATGAGACTATCCGTCCGTCGATCTATTCGCTGTGCTGCCGTAATAATGAAAGCCCCCCCCTGCACCTGATGCTTGAAATCTCTGGGGTGAAATTCAACCATGCCGTCTATCGTGCCGAAATATAAATTCCCCTCCTTGTCCTGATGATGGGAAATGGTGTTGAACTCATTATTTGGTAAGCCGTCATCTTTGAGATAAAGCGATACCTGACGGGATTTCTTGTCCAGGCAATTCAATCCATAATCGCTTGGCAACCAAAGATAGCCAAAGTCATCTTCATAAACAGCATAAATGACATTGTGTGAAAGCCCGGTATTTTGTCTTGTCAGTTGTTCGCTTTTACCGGTTGTCGGATTCCAACGAATCAAGCCCTGCCCCTTGGAAGCAAGCCAGAAAACACCTTCCTTGTCTTCATGGATATGGACAATGTGGTTGGCGGGAATGTAAAACTTACCTGTTTGCTGTTCACTGTAATGGGCTAAGACTTTTTCTTCGGCGAGGTCAACCAGATACATGCCCGAAGAAGTGGAAAGCCAGGTGCCTTTATCGTTGAGGTGAAAAGCATAAATGGAATTCTCTTCCAATTCCTTATACTTCCCATAATTACGGAAAGGGATTAAGTCTTTATGGATGGGATCGAATTTAAATAAACCCTCACCCGTACCTGCCCAGATTGTTCCATCCGGAGCTTTGTAGGGTTGCCACACCAAGCCTTTTCCGTACTGGGAATATTCTTTGGTTTTTAAGTCATATAAAGCCAGTCCAAAGGTTTCTTTTCCTATCCAAAGTTGGTTAGTATCGTGTAATAAACCTAAATAGCCATCAGGATTTTTCTCCCTCAAGGAGACAGGATTAAATCCAGTATCCTTCATGCTGCGATTCCGGAAGTTTAAACCCAGAAGTTCTCCAGCATACACGGTACCTTCAGCGTTACTGACAATTCCACGAATAGCTCTGGATAAAAACGCACCGATTTTTTCATTCAAATACAGTTTGAAGTTCTTCGAACGAAAACTCAACTTAGTAATTTCATTAGTGCCGTAATACCATATATTTCCATCCCTGTCAATGAGGTTAATTAATGATATTCCCAGTTCTCTTTCAATAGGGATGCTTTGTAGGTGAATCAAACTGTCTGCCGATGGTCTGTATTTTTCTACACGGTCAGGATAAAATTGATAGAGGTTTCCTTTTACTAAAAGGGGGTAAGTCAATCCATCAAAAACATAATTAGTGTTACCAACCAATTTCCCATCTTTATACAAGGAAAGAATGGCCGTTTCCCCTAAAACATTTAGATGTTCTGATATTACTTTGACATAATAATAGTGTTGCCCATCTGTACTTAAAACATCAGTACCATCCAAAGCGGAGGATTCATCGCTATATTTTTTAAGGATTTCACCGGATGATTTAAGGTAAAATAAATTAAGGAAGTCTTTCTCATGGGATTGATCATAAGCTTCGAATATATAATTTTCACTATCCAGTTTTAATACATTGCGTGGAGATTCGCTAACTACATTAAGCAAGTTACGGAGCGTATCCTTGTAAATGCAACTGAATCCTTCGGTTATCTTATCCTCCTTTACCTCATAAAATTGTAAGCGGTTTTTCTCTTGCACTTCTTTGAGTAAGAAAGTTCCCTTGTAAGTAGGGTTCAATGCGGTACGACGAGGGTCAAAAGGACAAGGCTCCCCGGTATATTCCTCAATACTATATGCCCGCTCTGTGATAAGATTTAAGATAGAATAACAACAATCATTTCTCCCATAATCCCCGGCTTGTATCCAAAGGTTTCCTTTTCCATCCTCGGTTAAATTGCGGATGTAATTGTGGCAAAGCCCGTCTTGTTCTTTTGTATAGCTTCTAAAGGTGCTACCATCAAAGCTATTGAGTCCATAGGAGGTTCCAATCCAAATGATTCCTCTGGAGTCTTGGAAAAACTTTATGGCATTGGTGCTGGATAATCCGTCTTGTAAGGTGAAGTCCTGAAAGGAGGCGATTTCCTCCTGTGCGCTTGCGTAGGTGGAAATTCCCAGAAAAAATAGCAGATATAAGTAAATATAGCGTTTGACCTCTTTTTGTGTTTATAGGTTCGAAAATTAAAAAGATAAATATAATACAAATTTTGATATTAATTACTTGAAGTTCTTTAAAGTAATCACAGCTAAAATGTCCGTTTTTGAATAAAGGATGTCCGATAGCGAATAAAATCTAGAACTCCTTTCTCATACCTTTGAAATATCAAAAAGGTTATAAAAAATAATCAATCATAAACCACATAAACTCTCAAATTATGAAAAAACATTACTTTAATTTTCTACTACTATTTTTATGTTTGTTCATTTATTCAGACCTTGCTACTGCTCAAGCTTTTATAACGGGAAACGTCGATGAAAATACTGCTGCTTCCAATTTTAATTTGACGACACCTGTTTATGACGACTGGGCCATTTGGGGAGTTGGTTCCAGTACCAGTTTAAGTCCCTGGACAAGAAAAAATGGTGCCTCAGATATTTCTGACCTGACTGCAACTACAAATGGATACCCACTCCGAGGACTTGGTCAGTTTTCCATTAACCATACATTTACGTATACCGATGGCGCACCACATGGTTCTGCCACCAATCAATATTGTGGAATTCAAATAAATAATCCAAATGCTGGTATGGGAATCGGAACAGGTTTTGAATTTACAATTCCTGCAAGTACAGTAGAAAGGCAAGTTATTATTTATGCTGGACATCATAGGTGCGAAGGCAGTGTGACCGCAACTCTTTCAGATGGTAGTGCTCCGCCCTTAACCTTGACTGCAACAACCTTTGGGCAAAATATGCGAGCAGTGTTTACATTCAACTATAAAAGTAATAGTGATGGTCAGACACTCCATCTGAATCTTTTTGTTAGTGCCCACAATCATCCTCAAACAGCTAACCCAAACCCTCAAATATATGCAGTAACAGTTGAAAACCTGGGCTCTTTACCAGTAGAATTAATCAGCTTTACCGGCAAAAGAGCGGGTAACATTAGTCAATTAAATTGGGAAACGGCTACGGAAGAACAAAACGAGGGTTTTGAAATAGAGCATAGTCTGGATGGTCGATCTTGGGCAAACATTGGTTTTGTACAAGGCAAAGGGACTACTAGCGAATTTAACCAATATTCATTTGTCGACCGAAGCCCATCATTGGGGACTAACTACTACCGTCTCAAACAAAGGGATTTCGATGGTCGATTCGAATATTCGGATGTCCAATCGGTATTATTTGAATCAAAAGGTGGTGACCCGGTATCGATATTTCCGAATCCTAGTAAAGGACATTTTACCCTAAAGGTAGATCATCCTGAAGCACATAACGCTAGTATTAAATTGATGGACCTTAGCGGACGGCTTATTTTTTCTGAAATACTATCGGAGTCCAATGGTATTTTAAATTGGAGTCGATCATTTGATTTGCCTCCTGGCCAAGTGTACTTCACAGTGATACAAATAGGTGAAGAAATCTATTCCGAGAAAATTTATGTAAATAATGTGAATTAAAAATAAGAAATCGCAGCAAAAATCCAAAACGGGATTTACACGGTTTCCATCCTCTCACAAGGTGAAAAAACAGTAAAGCGCTTCGTCATTGCAAAATAAGGAATACGATTTTATAAAAGGTCATTGCATGACCTTTTATAAAGAGGGCTGGCATATTACAAATGTATGCCAGCCTTCCTTTTTGATAGAATTGAAAGACCCAACTCGATTTGTCAGATATAATATCCGTTTAGTCTCCTGCTTAATTAAACATATAACAGAAAGAATTAATTTTTTTGATTTGTTGAAAATATTTTATCATTAGTTCATTTCCTTGTACCTAATGGAAGCTAACGACTGCGGGGGCGCGTCGTATGCGAAAAAAGGGATTGCGCCGCAGGCGAATTTTTTTTTCGCATATGACCGCGTCCCCTGTGTTAGTTGCAGCGGCTCGACCGAAGGGAGTGGCGCTGTAACTAACGCTCTATGTATGGTGTCGTTGCTATCCCGAAGGGTAGCTATGCACTATACAATTTGTGTGTGCCTTGAATGGGCACCGAATTCCTTTCAAAGTTAAGGAATTATTCTGAGACGCTATAGGCACTCGGGACTCTAAGGAGGTGAAAGTTCTCCTATCGCAAAAAGTAAGTGATTGCGATTAGCAAGCTGCAAGGGTGGTAGGAGCGATCCTACATCTGAAGTAAGCAGGACTGCAAAAGTTGGAACGTACGAACAGAAACCACATATGAGGCATTGTGACGTAGTCGAGGTAGCA
>CAZDTI010000404.1:0-7990 GCA_964508085.1 uncultured Saprospiraceae bacterium
GGTTGGATTATCGGGGGGCGCGGTTTTATGATAGTGATATTGGGAGGTTTCAGAGCCTTGATCCGCTGGCGGCAAATTTTGCAAATGTATCACCATACAACTACGTCATGGGTAATCCAATAATATTGGTTGATCCGAATGGAAAAGCCCCAGAAGGCTGGAGTGAAGATAATGCCGATCTCGCAAATAGATTTGGGTTATACGGTAACGGAGGGGAGACATATAGAAGCAATTTTGGTGAATACCAAAAAAAGGTTGACGGCTTTACCGATGCTTTGGCAAATAGGATTTTGCATAACGCAGTCGATGATGCTGCTTCCGCCTTCGAATTGGTTAGAGGGGCTGATACTGGATATCTTGCAAAAAAATCAAGCGGTAAGCCAACAAGCTATGATGGGTTTCCAACAGACCGTGAGAGTTATAGTAGTCAAATGGTACTAGCGTCTAATGTCGAAATAAATGTTGAAGGATGGACATTTAATATTGATAAATTGGAAATTGTTAAAAGAGGTGTAGGCAACCGATTGAATGATATTAGAGTTATTGGAGATCCTCAAAGCATGTCAGGCACACATGGAGCTCAAGCAGGACTGATTTCTGTCTTATATGGTCCCAAAGGAGAAGAAAACTTCTTAATGAATAATGTTAAAGTTCATAATTCAAATCCAGGAAGAGCTGTAGTTGGATTAATCCATTGGTCTGCTGAAGCCGCAGAACATTTTAATAGTGGGACCTTACAATTGCGAAGAGATTTGATTAACGAAACGTTTAAAGCTAATAATTTTACAAAAAAGGAGACGGAAAAGGCTCTTTACATGATGAATGGTCACGGGAGATACTAAACTATTTTTCTTATAATTTAGGAACGATTAGAACTTTTATAAAAAAAATAAAAGATGAATAAGAAAACTCATAATAGTATTTATTTACTTTTGGTAAGTATAGTCTTTTTAGGGTGCAATAGGAGTCCCTCTAATATTGATGATCAGTCTGATTTTATTAATTTTGGACGTCTTCCGTTTTCTGAAACTATCAAATTGATTATGTGTGATTGTTATGGAGCTTACGGGTATTTTACAAAAACTCAATTGGTAGATTATGCCAAGAATTCAGATATTATTGACCTTAGTATAATTACTAATTTAGAAGCACTGGACTATGAAATTTTGATCTATAATGATAGTTTAATTCTAGGTGATAGCTTGCGTCTTGAGAGCTCTTTTTCAGGTTTTCTATCTAGTGGACTAAAGATTAATACTTCTAATTGTTCCTTTGAAAATACTGTTTACAAAAAAGCTTTTTTTGATAAAGAGATTGTGACCAAGTCTACAAAAAAGCTGACTTCTGTGGTGAAAGAAGATTTTTATCATGAAGTCAGTGATCAATTAAAGTTGTATGAAAGAAATGTTATTTTAGATAATAAAAGGTTAACTTTCTTCCCTAGAAAAGGAGAACGAATAAAAACATCAATAATTCAACTCGACCTAATAGATGATAACAAATGGATAGTTTCCAATATTGTGCAGAACCATAGCTTAAAGGTTCTCGGTCAAATTAATAACAGATTATTTAGTTTTATAGATACTTCTAGAATTGTTAGGGATTTTGGGATAGAACGTTTTTTTGTGCCTATAAAAATGTATGAAAAGTATCAGTTAGAAGAAAACGTTGATTAGGTTCTGAATCTTCTGTTGGCCTCTGTTCAGAAAAAGAAAGCTCGTACGAATTGTAAAGATTTGTACGAGCTTTTACTCTACGACCACCTTGGCAATTCCCGAGTGGTCTACACCCCAAATTTATCCTGTGGTGGTGGCTTCGGAATTGGAAATACTAACGTATCTTACCGACTGAATGCGGTGATGGATTATTTTCCTTACGGGAAAGAGTCGAGGAAGTATGTTCCAGGGATTCGGGATGAGCGTTTTTTGACAACTTATCATGAGCGGGATATAGAGTCTGGGTTGGATTATCGGGGGGCGAGGTTTTATGATTCGGATATTGGGCGGTTTCAGAGTCTTGATCCGTTGGCGGCTGATTTTGCGGGGTGGAGTCCTTATAATTATGTGTTTGGAAACCCGACAAGATTTATAGATCCCTATATGGATGCGTGGAAAGGGTTTGCAACTGGTGAGGATATTAAAGAAATGTCCAATAGTTTTAAGGAAGGAGTTAGTACTACTTTCGAGAGAGTAAAATCAGGATACAGTTCTTTCATTAAGGCCGCACATGATAAGTTTAGTGAAACCTTTCCTCAAGGGACGCCATCTGCAGAAGATTTTCAAGATGGAAATAGTACTACGCATGCAGGTTCAGGATATGAGGTATTGACAGGGGATAATAGCTTAAGTGGTGCGGGTACTTCTAATGATGTAACGGCCGCGGGAGGTAGTACTTCAATTATTGATGAAATGCTTGCTCCAGGAGGTGGTAGTGCGAGAGATTTTGCAAGAGGGCGTAGAGGTTAGCTTAGCAGGGGAAGCGTTTTGTGAAGGAGTAGGGTAGGGTGTTCGAAATAGAAAAAAATGGACTGCTGCTCTTAGGGGTGGCCGTTTTTTATGGGTGATGTGGCTATAGACGAAAAGGATTTCAGCAGCCTGCGACCTTTGGCCAGCGAGATTAAAAACCATAAATTGCTTTCAAATCAAACAAATAACTGCATCGTCAGACCATTAATAATATATACATTATGAAAATAATAATAGTAATTTTTCTGTCTTTGGTTGGTTGGAATCAAAGTGTGTCACAAAGCATTAGCAATAGAATTTATATTGAAAATGAAATTTTTTATATGGTAAAAACTGGTAACCTCAATGGAGTTCTTGTGGAAAACCATTTAGATAGTCTAGTTAATTCAACAACTGAAAAATATCGATTAATCGATATTAAGGCAAATAGCAGATTTAATAACTCAAAAATAAATTTTGATTTTAGATTTGGTGCTCTTTATTCCATATCGTCATATTATTTTTGGAATTCTTATCATTCTTCTCTTTATAAAGTTCCGCTCTCTGAAATGGAATTTATTGAGGATATTGATAGTGCTAAAATTAAAGATGATATTCGAACAATTCAGGTTAATGATGATTTTAGATTAGCTGTGAATTCAATGCCTATAATGATTAATTCTTCTTTTGATCTACATAAGGATAGTGTTTCTTCGATATTATATGATTTAGTTTATGTTGATAGTTCACAACTAAGCATATTCGTTTATGATCAAAGTAATAATGAATTAGCGCATTGGAATGCGTATACAAAGGTAATAAGGGCAACAAAAAGAAACCCCCCTTTTACAAAAGGACTGCCATGGGAATTAACTTATAGTTATACATTAGATAAAGCGCCAACACAAAATTTTGCTGCCGTTTCAATGAATAATAAGAGTTACTTAATTACTCATGAAGGTATCGTTTACTCAGCCGCTGAAAAGTTGACTGAAGTAGGAAAACTTCAAGGTGATTTAGAAAATGGTTTTGTTGTCATTAATAAAGAAAAAGGAGAGCTATCTTATATCACTAAAAATGATTTTAACAGACCAGGAAAGACAATGAGAATGTTGTTAAGAGATCCTGTCATAATTAAGCTTTAAGAGTGTTAATTATACCATCTTATTGTTCCCCATTACTCAATCAAAAAAAACGCCATGAAAAAAGTATATCTATGTAGTCTATTTATAGTTTTCAAAATGTACCAAATTCCAAGGGGCAGTAAATCCTGAATTTGGAAGTATGGAAGATGTGGATCTATCGCAAATCGAAAACCAGCGGAAAAGATCAAAGAACAGATGTCCCAACCGGGGTTAGCAGTGACCTCATTACCCAAGATCAATTGAATACCGAAGTATCCAGTGACCTTTGGCAAGTTTTTTTTGTTATCAAAAGACACAAGTCCTCCGCACCCTAAAGATCAATACAATACGGATCCGTCTCGCGCGTCTGCTCTCCATCCTCATTCCCAAAGCTAAACTTAAAGCAATAGGTAGTAAACGGGTCAAATCTTTTGGTCGTGAATTCAGTTACATCTGCCTCAAATTCTTCAGATCCAAAACCTGGTGTAACGACCACTAGACTCGTAATATTTTCCTTTTGAAGATCATTTAATTCATTGTATCTATTTGTTATATTGAATTTAACTCTTTTGGTGCTGCCACCAGCAAATATAACCTCAGAAGAGATAACCGCTATAAGAGCCTCTTCTGTGTCAGCAAGCAAGTTATATTCAAGGTCATCAATGCTTCCATTGGAACAAGAAGAAATAGAAAATAAAGCAAGGAGGAGAAGGATACTTATTTCTTTCATTATTGAGTTGTGTCTTTGAATTTATTTTAAAAGGAGAACGACATATTCATGCCTACACTACGGTAATTGGGGTCTACATTAATTTGAAAAGTGTATGGGTTTTTAGGCGCTTCAAATGTAGGTTTTGTCAATTTATTCCCTCGAACTTTTTTTAGGTATTTCCAGGTGACATACAATGTTCCTGCTAGTGCTGGTATAGCAAGACCTCTGGTAAAGTTTACCAACCTTTTTTGCTTATTGTAATCATCCCGTTTAATCTCAAATCTACTTTCCGCTAATGAAATATTATCTAAACTTAAATTAGTATTGTATTCCATTTTTGCATCGTTTGTTTCGTCTTTCAATTTTTTTAGTTTCCGATTACCGATTGGGGCGGCAATTATAGTCAACAGACCTGCATTTGCAACACCCAACAATGTTAGATTAACAGCTCTTTTGCTTTTCTTAGTGTTATAAGCATTTTGTTGTTCTAGAAAACTAGAATACTCACTGGAGACAGTTTTAAGAGACTTATTATAGCTGTTTGCTTTTCGATCTAGTACCTGGACAGTATCTAGATAAGCTTCAAAATAAGGACTCCAAATTTCAATTGGATGACTGCCAACAGCTATTTCAATACAATAGGGCAAGGATTTGTTTTTAAGATCATGCACCGTACCGTCTATCTTGACAAAGGCATCAGTAGGATTGATGACAAGACAAAGGCTACTTGTCTTTTGAGCAAAAAGGATATTTGCAGAAACAAAGAAAAATAAAAAAAGGGAGAGTATTGTTTTCATATACTTTTGTTTACTATGTTGAGCTTAAATATACGACGAAAATAAATATTTTCATAAGAAATTAAGGTTTAAAATTGATTGCTGTAACAATAGTTCTGTAAGGAAATCTAGATATATTCATATGTTTAAAACGGTAGGGCCTATTTGTGTAATCATTATATTTCTGATACTGCATTTACGGAGCGTACGCGGGATTCTTAGAAGCTAGGCAAGCAGATAGTTATATGGTTTTGTATCATATTATTTCTGAACCTATGTACTAACAGTAAAATTATGAAAGAAGACATAGATTAGTTATCTATAATAAACCCAAGACAAACAAACCTATAATAGAATTGGCCATCGCCTTCTACTACAACAACCTTGTATTACCATGAATAATCCCATAAAAACATTTTATGAAGTTACAGAAGAAGAGGAAGAGGGCTGGGACACAGAGCGCGTTTCTCGAATGTTAAGCACACACCCACTAACGAAAGATCGAATAGCTTATTTAGAAAAGGCGGTTGAGGAATATGAAAATCAAAGTTTCCCCAACAATATACTTGCAAAAGAATTATTTGAAGAATTGAAAACAGAAGTTGACTAATTACAATCGCATTCGCTCTTTAAATAAATAGGACTGTCGCCTAGACAATTCCACTTCCTTACCATTATTCATCGTTAGTTTCAACTTATCCCCTGACCAAGCGGTCACTTTCGATATGTGTTCTGTGTTGACCACTTGCTGTCGATTTGCTCTAAAGAAAAATTCTTCCGGAAGCTTTTCTTCTATTTGATTCAAAGATTTATAATGCATTGCTTTTTCACCCTCAAAATGGACACGGGTGTAGTTTCCAATGATCTCCAGCAGTGAAATATTCCCGACTTTAACCAACCAACATTTATCCCCATCCTTGATGAAAATCTGACTGGCTTCTGACAGCTTATTACCAGTAGAAACTCTTCGATCCGTCAACTCGACTTTCCTGTTTTTTGCTTTTTGAATGGCTAGTCCAAATCTCTTCTCACTTATTGGTTTTAGCAAATAATCCAAGGCGTTATATTCAAAAGATTTGATCGCGTATTCATCGTAGGCTGTTGTGAAAATAGTAATTGGAACTTCGTACAACATTTCTAACAATTCAAATCCGTCCTTCTCTGGCATGTTGATATCTAAAAACAATAAGTCCGGTTTCAGACCATCAATCAGCTGAACACCATCATCTACATTCTCCGCTTCACCGACCAATACGATCTCTGGAAAACTTTTCAGTAACACTTTTAATTCATTCCTGGCAAGTCTGGAATCTTCAACAATGACACAGGTTATTTTACTCATGATCTTGGCAGTTTAATGGTTGCAAGTACTTCGTTTTGATCCTCAGCCAATGAAAAGCTTGCCTCCTTTTCATATAACAGTTGAAGTCGTTTTTTTATATTTTCTAAACCAACTTGAGTCGAGTCACTCCCTATACTTAGTTTTCCGGAATTTCTTACTTTAATCAATAATCCATTATCCTTATCAGCTAAAGTAACTTTAACAATGCCTCCTTTTTTGATTTTAGAAATGCCATGTTTTACCGCATTTTCTACCAGCAGTTGGATGATCATTGGCGGAACCATCGTTTGTAAATGAACCCCGTTTAAGTCGATAGCATAGTCTAGTCGATCTTCATATTGGATTTTCGCGAGTGCTATAAAATTGTCAACCAGTTCTAATTCCTTTTCAAGGGAAATGAAGTGGACATCATCCGTATTTAGAGAAAATCGAAGCATCTCAGACAGCTTCGTTAACATGCTCCTGGATTTATTTACATCTTCTAGCATCAGCCCTCTGATGTTATTCAAGCTGTTAAACATAAAGTGTGGATTGATCTGGCCTTTCAAGGTGTTCAAGCGAGATTTATTAAGGTTGGTTTCTAATTCTAGCTCTCTCATTTTTGTATTTTTAAGATAGCGATAACCATAGTAGACGAAAATGATAAAGAACCAAATTAAAAACCTTGTGGCGAAATAAGGCATGTTGCCCACCATCTTCACGGTTGTGATTGGTGAGAGGTCGTAGTCAGAGTCATAAATTACGGACCTAATTAAGCCAAGTAATGGCCATATGAGAAGGGAATAAGCAATCTGCACTAAAATGAATATTATAACTAACCTTTGAATTATTGATTTCTCAAACTTAGCCCAATTCCATTTTTTTTCCAGATAATAAAGTATCACAAATGAAAGCAAATAACATAGTATACCACAGGCGACTCCCTCTAAGAGCATATAAATATTATGTTGTCTCACTAGCTCCATTGTTTCAAAATCACCAGCATAAGCCAGCTTTGGAAAAGACAAGGTAAACCAGTGGAATACAATCCATCCCAAAAGGGTGTAGACCCAATATTTCCAATTTTTACTAAGGAGTAATGATTCCATATAAGTTTAGGACTTTGTTTTAAGCTTAAAATCTAATCGATACAGAATCGACTCAATTGTTGAATTGTGGTTAAATTCGTTATTTACATTTAGAGCCAGCGCTCGTTTATAAGCCTGTTTGGCCTTCTCTAACTTGCCAGAAAGAAAGTAGGCTTCGCCAAGGCTGTCATAGGGATTCCAGGTTTTGGGATGTAAATCTACATTTAATTTAAAAATGTTAATCGCATTTTCATAATCTTTCGATTCCAATAATTTATAGCCTAACTTGTTTAATTCATTTTGAAAATCAATATGCTTAAATTTACTCCGGTCTAGCTTACGGACTTGATAAATGAAAGCAGGGATATTGTCTTTTTGGAAGTTCACTAATTCTTTAAGTTCTTTTGCGACTATTGGATCAAAACACTTTGTTACCAAATCGATAATATGGTTGGGATTTCCATTTTGTCGTTCATAATTATTATTGGTTTTAAAAACAAGTACGGTGTTCATTTCTGGATAAAT
>CAZDTI010000405.1:0-7949 GCA_964508085.1 uncultured Saprospiraceae bacterium
TTAAATTGAAAGGTGTTAATTATCGATTTCTTTATGATTGCCGAATCAAAAAACGAAAGACCAAACTTCTTGCTTTGAGCATGAATTTCATTGGGAATTGCTACAATTAAATAGATCAGGATATAAGACAAGAATATTTGTGTTAAAGCGATCCCATAGCTCTTACTCCGTAACCATTTTTCCCAACCAAATACAAGACTACTGCCACCTATGATGCCCGCTAATATGCCTGTAGAAACTGCGGATTTAAAGAAGAACATTGCTCCAAAATCTCCTAGGTTGCAATTCAGATCTATAACAGTTCTATAGCCCACAAGGAATTGAAATATTGAAAATAAGGTCCAGATTATCGTAATCCAAAATACTTTTTGAAGTTGGCTTTTTAGTTTATTCGTGTTCATTTTGAAAACCATTTAATAGCTTCTGTTTTTGAAAAAAAATGATTGTAATGCTCAGGAACATCTCTTTTATTCTGATAAGGTGGTGGAGGAGTTACCATTGCAATTTTTTTAAACTTTGTTAGGCAGGGGCCTAAGTCAATTAATTGCATTCTGAAAAAAATAATTACTCCTATGGATTCAAAGTCATAAACTCCAGTATCAATAATCAAAAAATCGTGTTTCTTTGATTTTATTAATTCAGACTTTAATCGAATAACTTCATCTTGACCGATCGGATTTTCCAAGTTTATTTCTAAAATCATAGTTGTTTCCGGCTTTGATTAAACATTCCTTCCCGTTCATGTGAGAAGATTAATTAGCAATGCTAAAATTACTTTCACAAAGATAATTGGAGCCTCCAGAACAAGTGTTCTAGTTTATAAATCGGAACCTTTTTTATTTAAAATATGGGCCACATATAAGTTTGGAACCCAAGACCACCACGCTACAACTTTATAAGCGGTATCGATGTCCTCAAATAATAAAATGAAGAATGGCATCCAAATTCTAAAAGTCACTCCTGCAAAACAAGTGGCGTAGCTGTAGCTTATCATTCTGTCATGTTCTGAAACGTTTTTTGATCTAATACTCAGGTATGCTTTTATGGTCGTATAAAACCAAATGAGCCCCATACTGATAAAACCGGTAGCAGCAATTAATCCACCATTTGAAAAAAAGCCTAAATAAATTCCGCTGGTGGCACTTATGAGCGCAGCCACAATGTATATTTTACCAATAATACTATGAGCCTTAATATTTGTTGACCTCAGCTTTTTTACAAATCCCGTCCAACCAATAAGCAAAGCGATGCCACCAAAACTGATGTGCGAGTAGAATCCTATGTTCCAAAATGTACTCGCTAATATTTCTTCGCTTTTTGAATCTAAGAGATCTAAGTGCAAGCCCATCAACAGATAAAGCAGAGGATAAAGTCCAGTCGAAATCGCCAAAATTGGAAATAGAATTTGAAAGACTTTGGTGATCAAACTGTTCTTCATGTTTTAAATGTTTTCACAAACATCCGAAACAGTAGGAGATCTTGCGACGCAGCTTACAAGAACGGACTCAAGAGAGGTGCGAGCTTACAAGGAGGAAAGGTAAGTGGCTATAAATCAGTGTTTTGTAGCTTGAAGTATGCAGTAGGCGTTTTCCCGGTATTTTCCTTAAAATGTTTATTAAAAGTAGATTTTGAATTAAATCCACAATCATAAGCTAAAGAGAGGAGGGTATATTTTTTATTTTCTGGTAAGGAAGCCAGTCTGATAAATTCATTAATTCGCAAACCATTGATATAGTAATAAAAGTTCTTTTGTTCTTTTTCATTAATCAACTGAGAGAGGTAGTTGGAATGAACATCCAGACGTTTTGCGAGTTCCGTTAAAGTGAGGTTATTGTTTTTAAAGAGTGATTCATTGGCCATTACTTGGTTTAGTTTGACATATAGTTGTTCGGCCATTACTTCATTCAAACCCGACTTAGCATACCGTTTGGTGTTTGCAGTCGAAGGAGATCCAACTGCTTCTTTCTTTTTATGAGATGCTTCGGTATTCACCACTTCAACAACCGGAGTCGGATAAAAGATATTCATTTGGTTGATGCCAAAGAAACCAATAAACAATACAAAGATGACAAGGGCTGAGAAAATTACGACACTATTACAAAAGATCACTAAAATCCAAATGATACCAAGGCCGATGGATAAGTATTGTAGCCATTTCAATTCTTTTTTTTCTGTATTCGAAAAATTCTGTTGAATAGTAAACTGGTGCTTTCGAATCCGTAAAAGTGACCAGGTACAATAAGCCAAACCGGAAACGATGATCAATATATTTTGAATGATAAGAAACCACATATAGTCTTTTCCCTCATTCTCGAATACCGTTATTTTTTCTACGCCAGTTAATGAATAAAATGGAATGGCTAAAATAACAAGGATAAAAGCGGGGATAAAATGTGCTCCTGTCCACCAATTCATTTCTACTTTCTTGCCCGTAATTTCTAAGGCATAAAAATACAATAAGATGCCATGTAAAATCGGCATTGAAAACTCTATTCCAAGCAAGTGCGGATAATTATAAATTTCTTTCGTATAAGTCCAATAATGAAGTAATTGATGGATAACCATCAGGAAAAGCCAAATCATCAATACTTGATCAGCTCGTGATTTATCCTTTTTTATAATTAAAAGAAATTCTAAAAATACCGCTATTGAAATACCCAGAATAAAGAACATTGGTTTAATTCAGTTTAATTCCAGAGAGCAAAATTGTTCCCGCAATCCCCATGCTTTCAATTCGGGAAGCCACATTAACGCCATCACCATAGACCTCTGTTTCATTAATAACAATGTCTCCCATATGCAATCCAATTCGCAGAGGCACTGGATCTTCTTTTTGTAAAAATCGCTGAATAGAAATGGCACATTCAATCGCTTCAATAGCGCTTTTGAAAACACTTAGTGTTCCATCACCGTAATACTGAACTAACTCTCCATCCTGAAATTCATGTTGTTGATTGAATACCTCTCGGTGACGACTTCTTGTTTTGGCAGCTATATCTTCATCCTGTTGCATCAAGGCAGAGTGACCTACGATATCGGTAAACATAATCGCAGCGAAATGGCGGGTTTTCTGGGTTTTCATGGTTGGTTTTCTTTTAGTAAATGGGGGATCTCAGAAATAAGAGACAGCTACAAGTTACCATAACTTTTCAAAAATAGTATCACTTTTTTTCCTTTTTTTCATCTTCCATAAGCGTAGCCCCAAGTCCAGCACCTATTGCTATTCCCAAGCTAATCCACAACCCTAAATTATCAGTAGCGACTCCTATGGCAATTCCAATTGCTACTCCAAGCGCTGTCCCTGTAGCTAATTTATTTTCTTTTTTCATGGTTTCTTTTTTGAATATTTTCTAATTACTTTCATTTAGGTTCCATTGATTTCCAATAGGGAACAAAAAGGACGCCTTCTGCGATTTGAGCACCTGCAAAAATTCCTAGAATTCCTGCGGTAAGGGCAAATAGTAATTCAATCATTTGTTTTCTGTTTTTTTTATCGTTTTCACTCCAAGCACTATCAATGTAATAAGCAATGCCACAAAATAAATGGTGGTCACCACACTCTTAAGAATCGTAAAACTATTGGTCATGGTGGCTGAAAATAAAGCCAAGTCTGGATAGCTGTTCAGCATGGTGATTATTCCAAAATTCTCTAAATAATCAGCTGCCCCTGCAATCAGCGGTAACAAGCATAAATAGAAAAAGGAGGATTGTAGTCTATTAACTTTCTTGAGGAAATAAGCAATCAATAAACAATAACTTATTCCAAAGAGAAAAGGATAAATCATATCAACTGGAATTTGATTGTACAAATAAATTGCACGTCCTTTTTCTCCAAGTGTATCAAAAAGTGTGTTTACATATTCGAAATTATATCCAGTAGGCATCATATCCAATAGTTTCATTCCATTTGAAAAGCGCATTGCCTTTGGAATCGTTATCATCAGCATAAATGCATAAACAATGTTTGTGAATACAAAAAGTACTAGAACCATTGTCCCAGATAAATTACTATTTATTAGTTTTTTTAATTTGTTCATATTTAATCTAATTATTTCGAGAGGCAATGGCTTTTTTGCTTTCTCTTGTTCCTTATGTTTTCTGTAAAGGTACTTTCATAATTAGTGTCTATCGTTCGTAATTATAAGTCAGAACTTATTTGTATTGAATCTAAGAAATTAAAATGTAAACCCATTGCAAGAACAGAGGGCATAGATATGTACTGACAAGGAGGAATTAATTTATTGGTTTAAAAACTGCTTCGGCGTCATCCCCGTTTCCTTTTTGAAGTAAGTATTGAAGACTGTTTTGGAATTAAAGCCACAATCATAAGCCAATCCCAAAATAGTGATGTTAGCGTTGGCAGGATCTCTCGCTAAGTTTTTGAAAGCTTCAATGCGATAGTGATTGATAAATTCGCTGAAGTTTTTGCCAAAACTATTATTAAGCAACCAGGAAAGTTTATTGGGCGATAACTCGATCTGGTTTGCCAATGATCGCAAGGATAAATGGGTGCTTAAGTAAGGAGATTCATCCGCCATGTGCTGAAGCAATTGATTTCGAAAAAAATCAATATCGTTTTGTTCTAACAATGCTTTCTTTTTCTTCTTTCCCTCAGGCAAATCCGGCAGCTCATCAGACGGAATTGCTTGTTCCCTTTGGTGCTTAGTGCCTTTGGTTTTGAATACGGTATCAAAAATTTTATATCTGGAGTCCTTTAGTAGAAGGTTGAAAGCAGGGTTTTCCTTATAAAAATTCAGATAGTACTTATTGGCTTTAATGTCCTTTTCTATTTCTTCAAATGCAAGGTCAAAATTCCCTAAGTATATATTGATAATTACTACCGCATTTTCCTCAGAAGCTACATAGAAGTTTTGAGCCGTCTGTATGGTTTTTGATAAATATTCTTTTGCCTTAAACAGATCACCCTGAGTCGCATAAACAATACCGATTCCTGCAAAGTACGTTTCCGTTTTATCAGGTGAAATAGGGACCGCTTTGTAATGCTCAATTGCTTCTTCATATTTTTTAAGACGGGTGAGTATCTTGCCCTTCAAACAGTAAGAAATAGTATGGTGAGGAACGAGTGACAACATGGAATTTATCTCAATCAACGCTTCATGATATCTCCCCATTCGAAGTAAAACCGCTGCATGATAATAGATGTTGGTTGGCGAAAGAGGATCCAGATCTATGGCCATTTTGACTCGAGAGATGGCTCTTTTGTTATTACTGATCAAAACATCCAATACCGAACCGCCTAAAAGTGCATTTGTATAATTGGGACGGTATTTTAATGCCAAGTCAACATAGGCATGTGCTTTATCTAAATCTTTTTCGAAAAAATAACTGACCATACCAAGTGCATAATTGGCTTCAGGGTCAGTTGCATCAAGATCAATTGCCTTTTCTGCAGCGGCTTTCGAAATGGTATATGCTTCGCCTTTAGGCATTGCATTTATTAATCCCAAATATCCATAATAGATAGCCTTAGAAGCATGATAAAAAGGGCATGCCGCATCCTTTTCTACTGCTTCCTGGATTTGATCAATTGCAAGGAAAATAGCAGTCTTTTGAAATTTATAAAAATTGGACCTGCTCTTTAAATACTGTTCATAGGCACTGATGTTGCTGTTTTTCCTTTCGGGTGCATCCTCAATTTCAAAATGACCAATATGTTCACGCGTTTTTTCAGCGACAGCCAGTGCCACTTCGTCCTGAATTGCAAAAATGTCCTCCATATTCCGATCCCATGTTTCTGACCAAAAATGGAAGTCTTCTTTTGTCTGAATTAGCTGAGCGGTAATCCTTATCTTCTCTCCTGATATTCGGACGCTTCCTTCCAGAATAGTAGCGACCTTCAGTTGAGCTCCAATCTCTGTAATGGGGATATTTTTCCCTTTGAAAAAGAAGGCGGAGGTTCGAGAGGTTACCTTGAGCCTGTCAATCTTTGCGAGAACATTGATGATTTCTTCTGTAATTCCATCACTGAAATATTCATTGTCCTTGTTGGAACTCATATTGACGAAAGGAAGGACGGCTATCGTTCTTGCTTGTTCTTCTTCTTTTTGCTTTCCTTTTAGTTGAGAACGCTCCGGGTGGGTTTTCATGGTTTTCCTTCTTTTAGCAATCTGGGGAGTTTTACTAAGGAATGAAGTTATGCTACCGCTTAATTTTGAACTCGTCTATTTAATTCGTTAGCAAGGATTTATTCCTCAAGTCTTTTCATTAGCAATAATACAATAACTTATTAAAACGGCATAGTGAGCTAATAAAATAACGTTTCTAATAAAAAAGACTCAAAGTATTACTTTGAATCTCTTTATGAAAATCTAATAAAAATGATATTTCATTTTCACAAGTTCACTATTACAGAAATCATTTAACTTTAAACAAGTTCTATGTGCAAAATCTGCCAATTCTTGTGGTCAATGGCTTACAAAAACTCCCGTTTAACAAACCTCTTCTTTCCAATATCCTTATAAAAGGATTTAAGATGATCCAATACAAAACGACGATTGCAAAAAAAAAAACAATTCGAAAGACTTCGGTCGGGCGGGCGCAGGCGATGCCTTAGCATCGACAAGTATTTTTAACGAAGAATAAAGGAGAGCTTTCATTTAATTTATTAGTCAACTTAATTCTGAACACTACTTACTTATGGAGCATTATCGCTTTTGAATGGACTTGATCCTTTGAAGTAATTACCATAATTAATATTCCATTGTCGTTGCTGGATAAATTAAATTCTTTATGAATTGATTTTGTATTTAAAAAAGATTCTGATTTTATAAGCTTTCCTAAAGGATCGAAAAAGTCGATTGTTATATCTGTAGTTTCTTGTTCAGAATATTTAATGGTGAATATTCCATTGTTGGGATTAGGATATACTTTAGGAGTGGATTCTTTTTCTGATTCTAAGATTGAATTTGAAGCGGTACTAAATTGTCCACACATTTCATTTTCAAAAATAATTTCAGGGCTGTACTCTAGAATGTTATTTTTCATGGCCTCTATCTGGTTTGGAGTAAACATTAGCATACAGCCATATCCCATGATATTAGATACGTTATCATTTTTATCACTAATACTATCTATACAAGTATTGAAAAGTTCTGAGCATATGTTACCTCCAGTTATTGTAGCTGCGGGGGTGTCATTTATATAATCATTTATTTCACAACTCATAGGATCACCCCAAACGTGGAATAGTCCTAAGGCATGCCCCACTTCATGACAAAGTACATTTGGGGCAGGTGCGAAATCTAATAATGATGCTGGGTCTAAAATAATATCTCTATCAATAACAGCTCCTGGAATACCTTCGCTAAATGTTCCTATTGTTCCAAAAGGGAAATAGTTATTATTTGGTACGCCATAATTAGTTCTAGAAATACTATCGACCATAGGAGCTATCCATATATTGAGGTATTTTTCAGTGTTCCATGCTGATTTTCCTCCTAAACTATCTTGTTTTACTGCCTCGATAGATAATGAATCTTGTTGGAATTGAAATGGAAAATAGTCGATGCTTATTTCTGTGCGTGTTATACCATTTGTCGGGTTGCCTTCAGGGTCGAACTGGGCGAGGCGAAGTTGTATTTCAGCATCACTTACAAGAGGTCTGAAATCCGGATGAATAAGAGCGGTGTCAATGCCTTGTGCTTTTAATAGGAAATTTGATTGATTTAGTAAATCTAAAATTAAACTATCGGATAAATTATTTTGCGTATTGGAACCAAGAACATGAATTACTGTTCTCAAGCAGAGCGGATCTCCAGCACGAAAGTTAGCGGAGCTTTGAAAAGGGGTGGTTTTTTCTATTCTTTTTTCTTTGAATATTAAGTCATCGAATAAACAAAAGCTATTCACCTGAGCGTTCAGTAAGTTATTAATTAATAATACTAATAAACCTGTTTTTAATATTGTTTTAATCATAAGTGAAGCATTTG
>CAZDTI010000406.1:0-7924 GCA_964508085.1 uncultured Saprospiraceae bacterium
AAACAAGTGGAGCCGCCAGTTGTAAGTATGTTGAACCCAACCAATGGAACTTACTACGAAGATCCTGAAGAAATCATCATTTCAGCAGATGCTACCGATAGTGACGGGACGGTTACTCAGGTAGAATTCTTTGTCAATAACAACTCCATAGGTACTGATCTTACAGCCCCTTATTCGATGACATGGTTGCCATCTGATTTAGGAGCTTACCGAATAAAATGTATTGCGACTGATAATAATGGAAATATAAAATCAGCGGTTTCCAATATTCAAGTGGGCCCTATTTCCTTTTGTCGAGCTTTGCTGAGAACTTCTGACGATTCAGAGGAAGACCAATTTGGGGATGTGAGTACAGGGAGTTCTGATTTGGAAATAGGTTATGACAATAGTTATCAAACGGTGGGTATTCGTTTTTCTGATTTAAAAATTCCCAAAAACGCAACCATCAACAATGCTTATTTGCAATTCACCGCCCATTCTCCTTCTAATATTAATCCTGCAAATTATAATATCTATGCAGAGGATACTGACGATTCTGATAATTTTATTGGCGAAAATTACAATCTATCAACCCGACCTAAAACAGAGGCCGTAGTCCAGTGGTCTCCACCAAATTGGAGTAATTATGGTGATAATGGCCCAGCTCAACGGACGGAAGATATTTCTGCTTTAATTCAGGAAATCGTATTCCGACCTGGTTATAATTCCAAAAGTAGTATCTCCTTTTTGATTGATGGCGTTGGGCGAAGACGAGCCATTTCTCAAAATCTAGATCCTACTAAAGGCGTTGTCCTTTGCTTAGAATACAACCCTTTCTGCGAGGATAGCGATAACGATGGTACCTGTGATCAGATAGATCAATGTCCAGGAGGATTAGAGCCGGGAACACCTTGTGACGATGGCGATCCTGACACTTTTGACGATACCTTTAACAGCGATTGTATCTGCGCCGGACAAACTTACGATTGTGTTGATGCTTCTGCTTACTATGGCGACTATTGTGATGATAACAATCCAAATACATACAATGATGTTTGGAATACCAACTGTGAATGTGAAGGAATTTTTGCGACCTTGACTTACGCTTGTGCCTCTACAGGCACTGAAGCCAATGATGCAGAGGAAGACGATGAGGGAGATGTAAACATTGGATCTGGTGATTTAGAATTGGTGCAAGACAATGAAAATCAGGTTATTGGTTTGCGTTTTACGGGTTTGAACATCCCTTTTGGTGCTATCATTAAACATGCAGACATTCAGTTTACAACAGATGCTACGGACAATGAAAATCCAAGTCTTCTGAAAATATATGCCGAAGCAACGGCCAATCCATTGCCTTTTGAGGAAGTTGATTTCAACATCAGTAGTCGACCAAAAACAGTGGCCAGTATAGATTGGACACCTGCAGATTGGAGAAAGAAAGGAAAGGCAGAGATTGCAGAACGAACGATTAATATTGCTGACGTTATTCAAGAGGCAGTTAATCGTTGGGGCTTTACAGATACTTCTTCTATTGTTATCATTATTGAAGGTGTCGGAAAACGTACCGCCGAATCTTATGATGGCGATTCAGATGCGGCTCCGATGCTTTGTGTAGATTTTTCCATTGACGGCCCTCCTGGAGGTGGCAATGGTTTTCAGCAGGGTGAAGAAGGCGATAAGAATTTGAGTAGTACTGATTCGGAGAATACAGAACAGAAAAAGCCTTATAGCATGGAGCTTTTAAAAGTATTTCCTAATCCAGCTAAACAAGAAGTACACGTGACTTTTAGAAATAGTACTACGGAACGAATCCCTATGGTGATTCGGGATATGAATGGTCGATTGGTATTTGAAAAAGAGGTCTATGCGCAGGCAGGTAACAATCACTTTTTAATTCCTAAGCTGGAGGCAGAGAATGGAGTTTATATGGTAGGAGTGTTATTGGATGGGATTTGGAAGTGGCGGAAGTTGGTGGTTTTGGGGAGGTAGGATAATTAAATTAACTACATAAATTACATAATACGATTTTAATAAAAAGAGCTTCTGGTTTTCCGGAGGCTCTTTTTATGTAAAGGAGAAGGACTATGCAACCTTCCAAAAAAATAAAAGTCTTTAAACCCGATTACAATTTATAGGAGATAGTCTTCAAATTCATAATAAACAAAACAATCATTTTTATTTCCAAATTCACAACAAATGCAATCTTATAACAAAACCCTCAGCTTTGTCTTTCTTCTTTCTATCCTCACCCTCCCCTACACTTTCGCCCAAATCAAGGCCGACCAAATCAGTGAGCTCATGAACAAATATTCAGAGTACGACCAATTCAATGGTTCCGTATTAGTAGCTCAAGAAGGTAAGGTCGTTTTCAAAAAAGGATTTGGAATGGCGAATATGGAATGGGATATCCCCAACGCATCAAACACTAAACATCGAATTGGTTCCATCACTAAGCAGTTTACAAGTATGTTGATTATGCAATTGGTGGAACAGGGAAAATTGGATTTGACCGTTCCTATATCTACTTATTTACCAGACTATCCGAAAGCAGTTGCCGACAAAGTAAACCTACATCATTTGTTGACGCATACTTCAGGTATTCCTAATTATACGAGTTTTCCAAGTTTTTTTAAAGACCTAAGCCGAAATCCATATACGCCAGAGGAGTTTATAAAAGTTTTTGCGGATTCCACTTTGAATTTTGAACCGGGAGCTAAGTTTTCCTATAGCAACTCCGGGTATTTCGTGTTAGGTCTTATCATTGAAAAAACGACGGGTAAAAGTTATGAAGCCGTTTTACAGGAATACATTTTTGATCCTTTAGAGATGACGAGTAGTGGTTTTGATCATCATTCAGAAGTGATAAAAAATAGAGCGACTGGTTATGCCAGGACAATGGATGGATTTCTCAATTCTGGCTATATTGACATGTCACTTCCTTATGCCGCGGGTTCAATGTATTCTTCTGTTGAAGATCTCCACAAATGGGATCAGGCACTTTATGCAAATAAATTGTTGTCTGCTAAAAATACAGCTTTGCTTTTCAAGAAATATATTCCTTCCTGGGGTGGTCATTATGGCTATGGTTGGGAGATGAGTAATATGGCCATGGGGCAATCTACTGATAGCACCGCTGCCATTGCTCATAGTGGCGGAGTTCCGGGTTTCAACGCTTTGATTACTCGATTCCCAAAGAAAAAATGTCTGGTGGTTTTATTAAGCAACGCCGGAGGTGCTCCCTTGAATGACATGACAAACAGTATCAGTGGAATCTTGTTTGACAAAGGTTATGAACTTCCTAAACGTTCACTTGCAAGACTATTGTTTAATACCATCAAGACAGACGGCTTAAAAAAGGGGTTGAGTACTTTTGAAAAATTTAAAGGCAATAAGGAATATGCACTAAATGAAGGCGAGATGAACAGTTACGGCTACGCATTGTTACGTGAGGAAAAATTAAAAGAGGCAATTGCTGTTTTCAAATTGAATGTCGCTTCCTATCCGGAGTCGGGAAACGTTTACGATAGTCTCGGAGAGGCCTACCTTTTAGATGGTCAAAAGGAACTGGGGAAAAAGAATTATGAAAAATCGGTGGCGATTGATCCTTCTAATGAGAATGGGAAGGCGATATTGAAGAAACTAGAGGAAAAGTAGGTTAAAAAAACTTAACAGCTATTGATAAAATAAAAATTGGCTTCGCTCAAACGTTGGATAAATACATTTGAGTGAAGCCAACTTTTAAAATTAAAACAAGTCATTAATTATAATATAATTTGCTTATTTCAATGCCCAGTAGCTCCCCCGCTACCTCTTGGCACTCGAATACTTTCCACCAGATCCATCACTTTTGCCGGAGGTTCAACAGTATACTTACAAACAACTAACGATACTAGAAAATTCAATAACATTCCTAAGGTTCCAATACCTTCCGGTGAAATTCCAAACCACCAGTCCGCCTCCACACCTCCTCCATATTTAAACCAAAATATATACCCCGCTGTAAAAATCAGTCCTGTAAGCATTCCAGCAATTGCACCTTCTTTATTCATTCGTTTGTAAAAGATACCCAGTACTATAGCAGGAAAAAAAGAAGCTGCCGCCAAACCAAAAGCCCAGGCCACCACTTGGGCGACAAAACCAGGCGGATTAATTCCAAAATAAGCAGCAATAGAAACGGCAAAAGCAATAGTAATCCGAGCTGCTCTCAATTCTCCCTTTTCAGAAATATTGGGACGCAACCATTTCTTAAAAACATCATGGGAAATAGAGGTCGCGATAACTAACAACAATCCTGCGGCCGTGGAAAGTGCTGCGGCTAAACCTCCAGCCACCACAAGTGCAATGACCCAGGCGGGAAGTTTTGCGATCTCCGGATTTGCTAAAACCATAATATCTCTATCTACAGTCAACTCTGAACCTTTCCAACCTTTGGGGTTGGCTACCGAACTTACAAAGTCAGCGTTTTTATCATTGTAGTATTGTATTTTTCCATCGCCATTTTTGTCTTCGAACTTCAAAAGTCCCGTTCTTTCCCATTTATTGAACCAAGCAGGCATTTCCGTATACTCTTTGTTATCAATTGTAGCTAGTAAATTGGTGCGAGCAAAAGCGGCGATGGCAGGAGCGGTTGTATATAGAATGGCAATAAAGACTAAAGCATAACCAGCGGAAAGTCGGGCATCCCGAACCTTGGGAACAGTAAAGAATCGAACAATAACATGAGGGAGTCCTGCAGTACCTAACATTAGTGCTGCAGTCACAAAGAATAAATCTACTTTGCTACGCAAGGAGGTCGTGTATTCGGCAAAACCCAAATCACGAGATACCTGATCCAGCTTAGCCAGCAGGTAGGTGCCATCTTCTAAGGTTCCTCCTAAGCCTAATTGAGGAATGGGATTCCCTACCATCAATACAGAGATAAAAATAGCAGGTACTAAATAAGCAAAGATTAAAACACAATACTGAGCTACTTGTGTATAAGTAATTCCTTTCATTCCCCCAAGCACCGCATAGAAAAATACAATGCTCGCCCCAATCAAGATTCCAGTTGAGAATTCTACTTCTAAAAAACGAGAGAATGCGACTCCAACACCTTTCATTTGTCCAACAACATAGGTAAAACTAACAAAGAGTGCACAGACCACCGCTACGAGTCTGGCCGTTTGTGAATAATAACGCTCTCCAATAAAATCCGGCACTGTAAACTTTCCAAACTTTCGAAGGTAAGGAGCCAACAAAAGCGCTAACAATACGTAGCCGCCTGTCCACCCCAAGAGATATTGTGTCCCTTGATAGCCCATAAAAGAGATCAAACCAGCCATTGACAAAAAAGAGGCTGCGGACATCCAATCAGCCGCAGTTGCCATTCCATTAAGTAGTGGTGGTACTCCTCCTCCGGCTACATAAAACTCTGAGGTCGATCCTGCTTTCGCCCATATAGCTACGGCGATATAGATGGCGAAAGTGATTCCGACGATAATAAAGGTCCAGGTTTGTACTTCCATAATTAGCTATTCTTCTTCTACTCCGAACTCCCGGTCCAATTGGTTCATTCGCCAAACATAGACAAATATGAGAACTACGAAGACATAGATCGCCCCTTGCTGAGCAAACCAGAAACCGAGTTTAAAACCACCGATTTGTATTTTGTTTAGTGCTTCTACAAATAGAATGGAACAGCCAAATGAAACGAGAAACCAGATACTCAGAAGGATGCCGAGCAGGCGGAGATTTTTCTGCCAGTAGGCCTGATGGGTTTTGTTGGACATTGGGAGTTGTATTGGGTGAGCAGCTAAGATAGGAATTTTTGGGAATTTTGTAGACTATTGTAGCTTGAAGGGGTTATATTCCAACCTCAACCTCAAATACAAGTTCAAAGTCCTTAGTTCACGAGCTAATCGCATATCACTCGCGTACTAAGAGAATCCGTCAGTGGCCGGACAGGTTGAAATTGAGGATGAGGTTGCTCTTGAGGTTGAAATCTATTTTGTAATTGCCATGTTAGTGCTTTCGCGGCTATTTCAATTTGTATAATTGAATAAGACTTTTGGTGGACCTTTATGCTCCATAATAGAAGTTAATTGTGATTACGCCCGAGGTATTTCCTTTTGTTTTATTTTCTCAAAGTGCTTGGCCCCATCTGTGTCAATCTTGATATTTTTGAGGTCTTCTAATTTTAACAAACCTTCTAGTGACAACAATACAAATTCATCATTATCATTTACAAGCATGAGGACATTGGTGATTTGGTCGTCTTCTTCTCGAATGTAAAAATCAACGTGGCTTCCTCCATCTCGGATTTGCATTAGTTCTTCGAAGTCGTCTTTCTTGATTCCCTTTTTCAGCTTATTCAATTCCTTTTTTGTTACAGGGTTACCATCTTCCATAAGGAGGATACGAAGTTGAGTTATCTTGGAAAGCACCTCTTTGGAAGACTCATCAGTTGAGATATTAGTGGCAATGTCTAGGAGCCAACCTTTAATGGTGACGTTGGTCACCCTTTCGTCTTTTGAATATTGTTCATAGAAGGATTCGATGTAATTGTTTTGTGCTTGTCCAATCCCTAAACTTAGACTTAATAATACACAGGTCGTAAAGATATTCTTAATTATTATTCTCATTTCTTTTTTGAATTTGTTTTTTGGTAAATAAGTTTATTCAATTTTAAAAGTCCAGTTTTTGACCTAGCTTTCCACTTCTGTTTCTATGTATTTATTCTTTTCATCTTCTTTTTCCAAGGCCATAATATCGTTTATCATATCACTTAGGTGCTTAGCTTTTATTTTGGTTTTCATGCTTAAAAGTACAAACGAGTCTTCCTCCCTAACCACGATAAGCATTCTTTTTATCATGTCTTTTCTCATCCGGGTAAGTATTGTTACATTATCTCCACCGTCTCGTACGGTGACCCACTCTTCATAGCCATCTTTCTTCACCCCTCTAATCAGCTTCATGAATTGACCTTGTGAAATCCTGGACTCTTCCTCAGCTATGAGGAATTTTGTTTTACCAACCTTTCGTGCAAGACGTAAAGCAATTCGCGCTTCTTCATCGTCTACAAATGGGCGGGCTATTCCTACCCCGAGTTTTACCAACCAACCCGGTAAATTTGCGTTTATGGTTCCTTTATCCCTTTTGTGTTCTCTATAAAACTGGTTGATAGAAGGAGATTGTGCTTCAGCTATAACTGGAGTTAAGAAAAGCAGAAGTAATAATATTCTTGAGTTCATCTTAAATGGTTTTAAACGTTATACTTATTGAATTTTAGAAGCCCGATTCAACTAATCAGCTGAGTTAAAAAGAGGACACCTTACAATTTCTTATTCTCCTGCTCTTCTTCCTCTTCCAATTTTTCTAAATGTTCAGCCCCTTCCACATCCAGGACTTTGGCCAACTTTGAAATCTTATTCAAATGAATATTCCCAATAAAACTGACCATGACAAACTCATCTTCTTCACCAACCAGCAAAAGTAATTCGCGGATCACATCGTCATCTTCTTTAACCAAAAACTGAACTTTCTCATCTTCTGTTCGAACAGTCATCAACTGATCATAGCCTTTGGTATTAATGGTTTTAATGGCTTCGTTGTACACTTTCATGGCATTGTGTTCTGTGGTGAGAACACGCAGACCTCGCATGTCTTTCACTACCTCTAGTACCACTTCGGTTTCTTTATCTTCTAGTTCGTCAATGTCTAACTTTCCTAACATCTCAAACATTTTGGAACTGATGTAGACTACACTGAATTTTTCATCATCTACATATTGGTTAAAATACTTGCTAATGGCATCGTCTTGTGCAGATGCGTTTAAAGAGAGGCCAAAAATGGCCAGAAGGATAATTGATAAATATTTCATTTTAATGATTTTTTAATTATTAAATGTTTACTAATCACTTCCCACTATCGCGATAAAAACTGGTTAGTTCGTAAACAAAATATA
>CAZDTI010000407.1:0-7897 GCA_964508085.1 uncultured Saprospiraceae bacterium
ATCCACCGGAAGCGGCGCCACAATTTCCTCTTTCGCTCCAGATATCGGATGTTTAAAAGCAATCTTCCAGGCATGTAAATGAATTGACCGATCTTGGTTTGATCTTTTGAAACCATATTTCGCATCGCCTTTTATCGGGCTACCAATGGCTGCCAACTGTGCGCGAATCTGATGATGTCTTCCCGTATGCAATTCTATTTTCAGCAAATGATAATTGTCGCTACTGCCGATTACCTCATAAGTCAATTCCGCTTTTTTGCTGTGCGCTATTTCTTTGTCGTAAGCAACGGAGCGATTTTGTTTTTCATTCTTTTGCATAAAATGAATCAGAGTCGCTTTATCCTCCGCAGGTTTATTTTTCACAATGGCCAAGTAAGTCTTCTGCACCTTTCGTTCCTGAAACTGCTTGTTCAAACTCGCCAAAGCGCCGCTCACTTTAGACAACAATACAACTCCGCTGGCCGGTCGATCAATTCGGTGAATGAGCTCCAGATTTTTTTTGGCGTAAGCTTGTGCTAAAAGCAAGAGCGAGTTGTCGCCTGTTTTGTCCGATTGTACCGGCATACCGGGCGCTTTGTTGAAGGCGATGAGTTGGTTGTTTTTGTATAAGAGGCTGTCTCCTATTTTTATGGTCTCCATTAATGTGATTTATAGCGGTTTGTTTGCTGTTATGTTTTTTGTATAAAAGCGGTCAGTTAAAATCAAAAAACCAATATGCGGGGATTCACGATAGAAGGTTTTAATTTTATTGAAATTCTCATATAACTATTGAGCAATACGCCTTGAAAAGTTCATCGGATGGCTTTGAGGCCATTCGATGAAGCCCACGACGCACCTAATTTACTAAACAGTTACATTTTTATTTTGATTTTAAATCAATCCACCTCCTCATAATCTACATAATCATCCTCCTCCGGTTTTATTTTAGGTTCTTCCTTCATAGTAGGCGCTTCCAGATATGGCCCCATCACCATTCGATAGAGCAGATATATTAAGCCACCAACAAATATTAATTTGAACATGCGTCTGAAATTTACCGCAAAGGTAAGGAAAAGAAGGTAGATGAGGTGGATGGGGCAGATGTGGTAGATGAGGTTTCCCTTTTTTCGCATTAGTGGGAAACCTCATCTACCACATCCACCTTATCTGCCTCATCTACCCTTTCTAATACTCAAACTCCTTCTGCTGATAAGGAAACCCAAACAAACAACGCTCCCGAATCAACTTCGCCACTTTGGGTGATACCATCTCATCCCAGCCCGGTTCATCCGTTTTCAGCATCCGGTGTACCTCTTTGGAGAAGATGTGTAAGTTGTCAATGTTGAAATTGGTGACATCAATGATCTGGCCACTGTCCAAGAGGTGGCGGTATAAAAACTTGACGCCTTCCGGAATCGGCAAGTTTTCACAAGTCATCAATTCTTCACTACCTTCCTGGAGGGCAGGGTAGACGTAGAGCTTGACATGACGGGTGAATAATTCTCCGAAAGCAGAAAGTAAACGGCCTTCTTGGTTTTTATTGTACTTGTCACTGATCATTTCCAACAATTCGTGCACCCCAAAAACGACACCGACTTTTTTTACTTTATAATCCGATAAATAGCTAACCATTTTTTGATGGTGCTCGCAGTTGGTGATGACTACGGTTTGTCCTAGGGCGCATAGTATGTCAGCTCGATCGAGGAAATCCTGAACATTTAATTCCCCGTCAGCACAAAGATTCTCCATGGTGATTTCAGAAAGTAAGAAAGACTTCTGAGCGCCGTCGCCTAAGTCGTTTCGGAACTGTTCCCAGCTGCATTTCAACATATCTAAGTTCACCAAAGTAGCGGGACGGAAACTACCACGAACAACCATTACATTTTTTTTATACAAAAACTCCGAAGCATGCACACTCTCCCCATCGGGGCGGAACATAGCTACATCTGTCAACTTGTGTTTGACCAACATAAGGCTTAACCAACGATTATCCAGGCTTTGAAATTCCGGTCCAGTGATGCGAATCATATCAATAGCCACCCGTCCGTGCAAATTGTCCATTAAAGATTCTAACAATACTTCTGGGCTTTGGTAATAATGGTAACAGGCATAGACTAGATTGACACCAAGTATCCCAACGGCTTGTTGTTGTAGTTGATTATCATTATCCAGCATTTTTACGTGGAGAATGATTTCGTTGGTTTGTCCATCCGGGCTCAGCTGGAATCGGAGTCCGAGCCAGCCGTCGCCTTTGATGGTTCGGGAGTAGTTGATGGCAGCAACGGTATCCGCAAAAACGAAGAAGTTGGTATCGGGGCGCTCGGTGGTCAGGCGGTTTTCCATGAGTTCATATTCATGGTCCAGCATTTTATAAATCCGAGATTCACAAACATAGCGACCACTAGCTTCTACGCCATATATCTTATCGGAGTAAACTTTGTCATAGGCAGACATGGATTTGGCAATGGTACCGGCAGCCGCGCCCACTTGGAAAAAGTACCGGGCGACTTCCTGTCCGGCGCCGATTTCAGAGAAGGTGCCGTATATTTTATCGTCGAGGTTTATTTCGAGGGCCTTTTGCTCTGTTTCGAGGGCTTGTCTTTTATTCATAATCTGGATTGCGTTTGTGAGAATGCAGGGCGAAATTACGAAAATTTGTACGGATGGGGAGGGGGAAAGATGCTTAGCAAATGGCCTTTGGAGGTTCAGAAAGGGGTGAGATTAGCCCTTATTTGATGATTTGAAATGTTAAAAGCTATGTAAAGCGGCTTTACATAGGGGTAAATCTATGTAAAGAAAATCCAATAATCTTTACATAGATCGGAAGCTGTGTAAAGAAAAACGACTTTTCTTTACACAGAGATTAGTTTTTTATGAAATTTAAGCGCCAAACTTCGTCATTCTCATCAGCCACCAATAACCAATAAATCCCCTCTGGAAAATCAGCTACGGATTTAGTCACTTGCTGTTGATCTTCACAAGGCCAGTCCGCGATTTTTTGACCAAGTGAATTTAGGACTTGGATGTGCTGTAGTTTTTTGGTGGGCCCTTTATTGCTGATGGTGATGTTGTCGTTTGATGGGTTTGGAAAAAGGAGGATGGAGGACTTTGGATTTTGGATTTCTTTAGCAGCGGTTAAAGTTGCCAAGTCAACGTCGTTGCCCCATTCGGTGTTTCCTTTTTTGTAGTAAATAAGCTGTTCGTTGTAATGAACGTCAATAGATTCTTGGTAATATCGTTGAGTGTGTCCAAGGCAGGCCTGATAAGTTTGACCACTGTTAAAGAATAGGTTAATGGGATTAGTATAAAAAGATTTATACCATTTTCCATCTGCATTTTTACCTATGGAATTATAGCGATTGTGTTCTACTCCTGAGGAGGAATTAATAACCTCATATGGGTGAATATTTAATTCCTGTTCATCGGCCACATTATAACTACGATATACCTCTTCTTCACTGTGACTGTATTCTAAATCGTTGTTAGTAGCAACCTGTCGCACTTCGTGAACATGGAAAAGGTAACGAACACTATCTGGATTAACATCCTCTCGCTCCAATGTGGTTATTTTTTTATATGTGGCGTCAAACTCATCTCCATTTATATAAAGTCGTTCATCTCCAACCTGGAAGTCATATATAGATTTGGCACTTAACAACTCCTCTCCAACAGCTGGATTCGACATTCCAATTAAGTTGATCTTTTCCATTCTTGTAGGAAAATGATACAAATCAAAAATTTCTATGAATCCTGTACTTTTTCCTACTCGAAATGAAAAGTCATTCATTTCATGATCAATATTTTCATCATTTGAATCCTTGGCTTGAATGATAAATGTCTTAATACTATCCATTTGATTGAAAACCGTTTCAAAATTTTTCTCAGTCATCGTAGCTTCTAAGTATTGACCTCCGCCTAAGTCAAACATGGTCCAGGATTCTCCTATTTCTATTCGTGGCTTAATTGTTATAGTCTCTTCGTTTTTATTCCGAAACAACTCTGTTCCATCAGAAAGAAACTGTAAGGTGTCTCCCATCCAAGAGAATCTTGAACTCACTGTGTCTACTATATTGTTGCTTGTATCCCAGTAGGTAGGAAACACATACTGAGTGTTGCCTCCCGCGATTTCTTTAACTCTTATTCCAAAACGGCAAGGGTGACAAGAACTCCATCCATCGTAACCCATTCCAAATTCTTCTGACTCAAAATAGGCTTCTCGATCAGCGTGTACGGTTTTATAATTCTGCCCAAAAAGACTAAGGGTATTAAAAATAAGAATAGCGAATAGAAAGGTAAATCGAATAAAGTTAGTTTTCATAATTTTTCGTTTTGGAAGTTATACGTTACAATTTAGTAAATTTCAACTAGGTCACTATCCGTATCTATCATTAATGACAAGTGTCTGACTATTTTTTTCAAAATCACTAAAGAGAAAAACGACCATACATCACAACTCAAATTTTCGTATTTTTGCACCACTTTTTAAAGAAAATTACACGAAAATGTTTCCAAAATACGATGTCATAGTAGTAGGGGCCGGCCATGCCGGATGTGAGGCCGCCGTCGCTGCCGCCAATATGGGCAGCAAAGTCATGCTCGCTACCATGAATATGCAGACCATCGCGCAGATGTCCTGCAACCCCGCGATGGGGGGAGTGGCCAAAGGACAAATCGTTCGAGAGATTGACGCACTCGGAGGCTACTCGGGTATCGTGACGGATCATACGATGATTCAGTTTCGAATGCTCAACAAATCTAAAGGCCCTGCGATGTGGAGCCCGCGGGCACAAAGCGACCGGATGATGTTTGCGGCGAAGTGGCGCAAGATGTTGGAGGAGCACCCGAATATTGATTTTTGGCAGGAGATGGTGAAAGGGATTGTCGTGAAAGATGGTCGCGCTTGCGGTGTGCATACGGGGATGGGATTGGAGATCGAAAGTCATTCTGTGGTTTTGACCAATGGTACTTTTTTGAATGGCTTGATTCACATTGGAGAAAAACAATTCGGTGGTGGACGAGCGGGGGAGAGAGCGGCGACTGGGATCACGGAACAGTTGGTTGGTTTGGGTTTTGAATCGGGAAGAATGAAGACCGGGACGCCACCGCGTTTGGATGGCCGTTCCCTGGATTGGGACAAAATGGAATTGCAACCGGGGGATGAAGAGCCGAGTAAATTTTCTTATACGGATACGCCGGTTTTGAAAAAGCAACGACCTTGTCATGTTGCTTACACGAGTTCGGAAGTACACGAAGTTTTGAAAACGGGCTTTGATCGTTCGCCGATGTTCAATGGTCGGATTCGAGGAATTGGGCCGAGGTACTGTCCGTCTATCGAAGACAAAATTGAACGCTTTGCATCAAAGGACAGTCATCAATTATTTGTAGAACCGGAAGGCTGGGACACCTGCGAAATTTATGTAAATGGTTTCTCTTCTTCTTTGCCGGAAGATGTTCAATATAAAGCTTTGCGCAAAATCAAAGGCTTCGAAAATGCGAAGATGTTCCGACCGGGTTATGCCATTGAATATGACTTTTTCCAACCGACACAATTGAAGGTTTCTTTGGAAACTAAACTGGTGAAAAACTTATTTTTTGCCGGACAGATAAATGGAACAACGGGCTATGAAGAAGCCGCTTGTCAGGGACTCATGGCGGGAACGAATGCGCACCTTGCGGTAAATGAAAAAGATCCGTTTATTCTAAAAAGATCAGATGCTTACATTGGAGTGCTCATTGATGATTTGGTAAACAAAGGGACGAAGGAACCTTACCGAATGTTCACTTCACGAGCGGAATATCGAATTTTGCTTCGCCAAGACAATGCGGATTTGCGCTTGACGCCGATTGCTCAAAAGCTAGGTGTGCAACATTTAGAAAAAAGAATGGAAGTGGTCGAAAGCAAAGTGGAGCAGGAAAAAGAGATTGCAAAGCACTTCCGTAAACTCAGTGTTTCTTCCGATCAGGTGAATCCTTATCTGGAAACGCTGGGCTCTGCACCGACTAAGCAAAAGATGAAATTGCACTCGATTCTCACTCGTCCAAATGTAAATATTGCAGGTATTCGAGCGCACATTCCGGAGTTGGATACTTTTTTGCAACAATATACACCCGAAGTTATTTCTTTAGCGGAGACGAGCTTGAAGTATGAAGGTTATATTCGTAAAGAGCAAGACATGGTGGAGAAGATGAATCGGTTGGAGGAGGTGGTTTTGAAGAATGATGTGGATTATAATAAGTTGGTTTCGCTGTCATTGGAAGCGCGAGAGAAATTGACGGAGATAAAGCCTCGGACGATAGGGCAGGCGAGTCGGATTAGTGGAGTTTCGCCTTCGGATATTTCGGTGTTGTTGGTGCATATGGGGCGGTAGGTTTGTAGAGTTTTGGAATTGAATCAATTTACTCATCTTAATATTTAGAGATGAGTTTAAATTTATGAGGCTATGAAGTATATTAGAAAACTTTGGATTCGAATTTTATTAAGCTTGTTTCTTGGTGCATTCTTAGCAGAGTTGGTTCATGTGAAAACAGGGAATAGTTCTCCTGAACTTTCAAATATTATACTTTGGCTTGGAGCAATAGTTTCCTTCTCCTTATTGTCTTTCATTGTTTGGTTAGATAAGTATAGATATTATTTCTTTCTGAAGGATTCAGAAACTAAAACGGATAGTAAGATTTTGGATGATTTAGATTAAAATTTGGTGATACTTATTAAGTTCTCTGACTCCTAAGCAAAAAAATAAATTTCCTATTTCTCAAAAAAACATTTGACTTTACCAAAAAGCCCCCTATATTTGCAACTCAATAAAAACATAAAATGAATTTTAATCAACTACATCATCATCATTTTCATACTGGCCCTCAGGCGATCAGGAGATGATATATATGTAGATCAAAATATTTCAAAACCCGTCTGAGTAAATCAGATGGGTTTTGTGTTTTTAGGCAATTACCACAGGTTTACTCAGATATCAAACGAAGAAAATGAGTAAGCTGAAAATAGCCATTCAGAAAAGCGGACGACTAAATGAAGATTCGCTCAAGTTGCTGAAAAGCTGTGGTATTTCCATTGAGAATGGGAAGGACCAATTGAAAATTTCGGTGGCCAACTTTCCAATCGAACTACTTTACTTACGCAATTCGGACATTCCTCAATACATCGAAGACGGCGTAGTGGATGTCGGTATAGTAGGGGAGAATCTGCTGATAGAAAAGCAGAAAAAAGTAGAAATCGTCGAGCAATTGGGCTTTTCCAAATGCAAAGTATCGCTGGCAGTTCCTAAAGAAGTTGAAGACAACGACATCTCCTATTTTGAAGGCAAAAAAATAGCGACTTCCTATCCAAACACCCTCCAAAGTTATCTAACAGAAAATAAGGTTAACGCAGAGATTCACACCATTTCTGGCTCTGTAGAAATCGCCCCAAACATCGGTTTGGCGGATGGCATTTGCGATGTGGTCAGCACGGGAAGCACCTTGTTTAAAAACGGCTTGCGGGAAACCCAAGTACTACTCCGATCGGAAGCGGTACTCGTAAAATCACTCAAGCTATCTCCAGCAAAAGAAGAAATCCTATCTAAATTATTATTCCGAATTCAAGCAGTTCTAAGAGCTAAAAATACCAAGTATATTTTGATGAATGTCCCAGAATCGAAGACGGAAGCCATCACAGAAATATTACCGGTTTTGAAAAGTCCAACGATTTTGCCTTTGGCTGAAAAAGGTTGGTGCTCGATGCATTCGGTGATTGAGGAGGGTAAATTTTGGGAAGTGATTGATGAATTGAAAGTAGCCGGGGCGGAGGATATTTTGATTATTCCGATTGATAAGATGGTGTTGTAAGGAGGGGGGAGGATGAGGGCTGATAAGGGTAGATGAACTGTGTTCAAAACCAAGAAAAACGAATAAACATTGAAAATAA
>CAZDTI010000408.1:0-7890 GCA_964508085.1 uncultured Saprospiraceae bacterium
CTAAAAGAGATCAAGAGGGAGAGGGCTCCTTTTTTGTTCGTAGAATTTGGCACTTTGATCACTAGCTTCAGCAGGTAGATGTTTAAGAATAAAACCAATAGTATATTTAAAACCCAATGAAAACTCCATAATTCATCTAAGTAAAAAACATCCCATAAAGTATCTTTTTTGCCCAATAGGGTTATGATCGAACAAATTATTCCATTTATAACACTTAAAATGAAAGGCACAAATAAAAGCCATAAAGGCATAAAGAATTTAATCCTTAAACTGCTCAGAACGGATAAGAAATAAGGTAGGAATATAATTCCTTGGAATCCAAAGTAAGTCGCAATTTGGGCCCCAAGATATTTGCTGCCGATGTCCCAAAAAGAGAGTAGATCTAAAATTCCTTGAAGAGAAAAAAATACAATAGTAAGGCCTAAATATTTGATGTTTTTTGAGGAATACGTTTTATCAATTAATAAAGCGGAACCTATAAATAAACCTTGCACTATACCAACTATTACAACAACCGTAGAAAATAATTTCATTCAAACTTACTCTTTTTGTTTAGAAGTACCTATCTCTCCACTTTATCAAAAAATGCCCTCAACTTTTCTTCATCCAATACGCCATTCGTCCGAACACCACTACAAAGATCGATACCGAAAGGCTGAACGGTTTCAATAGCTTCTCTGACATTACTTTTGTTAAGTCCACCTGCAAGAAACAAGGGAATTGAAATGGAATCCCGGATGGTCCTACTCAATTTCCAATTATGTGTACGCCCAGTCCCACCTAATTCTTTAACGGCTAAATTTGGATTACCACTATCCAAAAGAACCGCATCTACAAATTTCGAAATGGCAATCGCCTCTTCTACGGACTTGTCATCAATCACATGAATGACCTGCACCAATTTTACGTTTGGCAATTCCTTGCGTAGCAATTCATAGTCTTGGTTTTCCAATTCGTCAACGATCTGAATGGTTGTCGTATGTACTCGTTTGTAATGACTAATAATAGCGGAGGCATTGGTTTCACTGGTTAGTAAAAAGGAGGATATAGGTGGAGGGACGGTCTTTACAATTTGCTTGATTAATTCATCTTCTATGACACCAGGTCCACTTGGCATACTTCCTACCAATCCTAAAGCCGCAGCACCATGGTTAATAGCCATTTTGGCTTCTCTAACACTACTTATGCAACAAATCTTTACACGTGGTTTTATCATGTTAGGCTGTATTATCTATCAATTTTATTTCCTTCAAAGTTAAGGAATAACTTTAGAGTCTGGTATTATGAAGGTTGTTTTCAAATGAATTTCTTTTTTTGTTTAGCATAAAAAAGCCCTCCCAAATAGACAATACTATCTGAGAGGACTTTATTTAAACCTGTTAACATTAACAACACTAAAACATTCTACAGGTATTTGTAAACTTTGGGACTGTTCTATCAAGTGGGTCATTTCCTAGCGCAGCCCTTAAACCCCTAAAGGGAAATCTACCCGCTGACACACTTTATTGAACACTCTCTAAACTTTAGAAATCTTATCTAAGGATCTGTACTTTTTCAACAAAGTTGTATTCTCCTCCAGATGCCTTTAGAATGTAAATTCCATTTTCAAAACCTTCAAAGTCTAGCAAAGCATTATTATTGAACAATAAGTTGCTTTGCATCAATTTTCCATTCAAATCAAAAACTTCTATTTGATAAGCTTTTTCTATTTGTGGTAAATCGATATTCACTTTACCTGTTGTCGGGTTTGGATAGAGACTCATTTTTTCTAAAGATAAAACACTAGCGTTTGCCGAATCACTTCTTCCGTCTCCACCTTCTCCACCTTTGCCACCTTCACCACCTTCGGAGCCACCACGGCTTTCGTAAACACCACCACATTCGTCAGCCAGCAATTTCGTGATATTAAATTCTTCGGTACATTCGTAATTGTCATAAGATACCTCAATTAAGATGTTACCATTTGCAGGTAGAATAATTCCATTGGCAGCGGTGTTAAAGACAGCAGGAATTACCGGAACATTTGCATTTGGAAGATCGGTAATTGGTGATCCGGGATTGTTTTCAAAATCCCAAACTTTAAATCGATTTGGATTTGGGCCAAAGGTTATTGTTATACCAGCCGGATTGTCCGTTCCTGGGTAGGCATTACAATCCACCTCCAATTCTGTTCCACCGCAAGGAGCATCATCACAACATCCTTCCAGATCAATTAAGTCAGAAATATTAAAGGTCTCGGTGCATTGGAAATCGTTATAAACCACTTCGATAAATACGTTACCTTTACAAGGAATAACAATTCCATTGGTAGCTGTGTTAAAGACAGGAGGAATTACTGGAACGTTTGAGTTTGGAATCTCGACGAGTAAGCTCGGTCCACTGGTATTATTAAAATCCCAAACTTTAAGTCGAGTTGGATTCGGGCCAAAAGTAACCGTAACGCCAGTTGGGTCATCACCTGGAACAGCGGTACAGTCAATCGCTATATCTGTTCCACCACAAGGTTCTTCCTCACAGCATCCTTCCAGATCAATTAAGTTAGAAATATTAAAGGTCTCGGTGCATTGGAAATCGTTATAAACCACTTCGATAAATACGTTACCTTTACAAGGAATAACAATTCCATTGGTAGCTGTGTTAAAGACAGGAGGAATTACTGGAACGTTTGAGTTTGGAATCTCGACGAGTAAGCTCGGTCCACTGGTATTATTAAAATCCCAAACTTTAAGTCGAGTTGGATTCGGGCCAAAAGTAACCGTAACGCCAGTTGGGTCATCACCTGGAACAGCGGTACAGTCAATCGCTATATCTGTTCCACCACAAGGTTCTTCCTCACAGCATCCTTCCAGATCAATTAAGTTAGAAATATTAAAGGTCTCGGTACATTGGAAATCGTTATAAACCACTTCGATAAATACGTTACCATCACAAGGAATAACAATTCCATTGGCAGCGGTATTAAAGACAGGAGGAATTGCCGGAACGTTTCCATTAGGAATCTCGACGAGTAAGGTTGGTCCACTCGTGTTATTAAAATCCCAAACTTTCAGTCGAGTTGGATTCGGGCCAAAAGTAACCGTAACGCCAGCAGGGTCATCACCAGGAACAGCAGCACAGTCAATCGCTATATCTGTTCCACCACAAGGAACTTCCTCACAGCATTCTTCTTCCTCAATTAGGTCAGAAATATTAAAAGTCTCGGTACATTGGAAATCATTATAGACCACTTCGATAAATACATTTCCATCACAAGGAATGGTGATTCCATTGGCAGCGGTGTTAAAGACAGCAGGAATTGTTGAAACGTTTCCATTAGGTATTTCCACTAATAGTTGTTGTGTAGGAGCATTGTTAAAATTCCAAACTTTCAGACGAGTTGGGTTTGGGCCAAAAGTAACTGTAACGCCAGCTGGATTATCACCTGAAACAGCGGCACAGTCAATCGCTATATCTGTCCCACCGCATGCAGGCTCAACACAACATTCTTTCTCGTCGATTAAATCGGAAATATTAAAGGTCTCGGTACACTGGAAATTATTATAGACCACTTCGACAAAAATATTACCATCACAAGGAATAATGATTCCATTGACTGCCGTATTAAATTGAGCGGGAATCACCGGAACATTAGCATTAGGCAGTTCGACGATTAATGTTGGGTCCGGATCTGTGTTATTAAAATTCCAGACTTTTAGTCGAGTCGGATTTGGACCAAAAGTAACCGTAACGCCGGTAGGATCGTCTCCAGGAACAGCGGCACAATCTATTTCTATTTCCGTTCCTCCGCAAAGTCCATCAATAGGACAATTCGCTTCAATCAAGCTAGAAACAGGAAGGACTGTCGAACTAGGGTTTTCACCGATGTAGACTTCAATGAAGAAATTGTCTTCAGGCATAATCAAATCCATTCCAAAGTCAGAAGAATTAAATTCATCAAAAAATTGAGGAAGCAAAGTTCCATTTCCTACCCAAAGGTCTACGATCTCTGGGCCATCTAATAAATCATTTGAATTAAAAACTTTGTACCGTGTTACTTCGTGATCAAGATCAACGATAACAAAACCATCACAACTAATAGTAAATGTAGAATTACCGATTTGATAATTCGGCCAGCTTCCTGTTAGGGGGGTGTGTTGAGCAGTTGAGGTAAGACTGAAAGTCAGACAACATAAAAGGAGTGCTAGTAAATTTTTCATGATTAAAAATTTTAGTCAATAGGGATTTAGGTCCACTAATTAACGAGGTTAATAAATAGAAATTAAAAACTGTACAGAAAAAGATGGATAGCTAAGACTTAAATTAGATTTTTAAGTTTTAGTTTTTGGCAATTGCCGTTGCTTTACATTGTGAAATAAAACTTGGATGCTACATAACATATAAGCTTTATATAACATAGAAACTGAGAATGGTTTAAATTGTTCTGAGAATTTGGATTTTTTAATGTTAAAATTTGGATTTTTAACAAAAACCCAAATAAAAGACTGTTTTGATGCGGCTTAGACGGCTTTTATATTATAAATGTTTAACAAAAAAAATTAATTAATTAATAGTTTTTGTTAAACATTTAATGAATTTCTTATGAGAGTGCTTTTAAATTATTTGTTGTAGAAGTAAAATACAAGCGTTTACACTAAGTTTACTCAACAATGTTTTTACAAAGTATTTCTTATCTTAAACTTAGTTTCTTTCTCGCTACCCTCCGTCTCCTAAAAGTACCAATCAAGTTCCCTTTTGTCCATTTCATAAAGTCTCAAGCCAACCTACATTTGCATTGTTGTTAACGAAGAACTTTGAAGTATCTAGCCATATATAATAAACGTCTTTAACTATTTTTAAAACCCTTCATCAATCTAAAATTGAAAAGATTCCTCCATAGTTTCTTAAAAGGATATAAAACGTATACTCAATTCTTTAATTCTTTTAATAGCTTATCGCGGGTATTTAAGTATTTCTCTTTTGCCTTTGCATAATTAATCGCTTTATTATTAAACGAGTATATTTGAGAGATTACTAATATGATGATTAGGAAATAAATGAACACCAAAATCTTAAGAAAAGATTTATTCTGATCTTTTCTTTTTGGTAAATCTAATTGGTCAACTAGTGGGTGATCTCTTGAAACTTCTTTACCCTCAATAATCAACTTTTCCACTTTATACTTAGAAGCTTTTGATTGATTTTGGTGGTTAGCGTATATCAAAGGACCAATTATAATAATAAATAATAAGAAGATTATCCCGCCGATGAAATTTGACATATTAGCTGCTTTTTCCGGATACCTTTCTTCCCCTTCGCTGCTATTTAGTTTAAATTGCTCCCTTTTAAGTAACCATTCTCTATCCAATCGCTCTATTTCCTGCTCTTTCAATAAGCGTTTGGAGTTGTCAACTAAAATATTTGCATTGTCTTCAGTATTTTTGATAACCTCTGTATATAAAATATTCCCAGAACTCTTTACTGTAAGGGAACTACCGCAATTGCTACAAGTAAAAAACAATATTTTAGGATTGACTTTCAAATTAATACCACAATGATTACATCTTAGAGATTTGATTTCCATTTGTTTTTTAGTATTAGATAGTTAAAAACAATCATACATCATTTCTTTTTCTATGAACATACTCTTTTTATAGATGTAGAAATATTCACAGTTAGTAAAGTTGCTATTCTTCTTTTTTCAATATCTCCAAGCCCTCCTTAATAAGCGCTCTTAAATTACCATGCTGAGTAATAATTCTATCTAGCATATCAACTAGTGAAATCCTCAAATCCTCCGCTTTTGCAATCTCCAATACCTCTAAAAGTAACAACCACTCCGAAGGAAATTCCTTTTGTACAAATTCAAATATTTCCTTAAGCTGTGCATCGTCAGAAACACCACTTTCTCGAAGTTGTCTAACCTTGGCATATTGTTCCTCTAGTTTCAAAAACGTAGAAGATTTGTTAGGTTTAATAGTGTGAACCTTTGATGCTTCGTATAAATTGGGGAAGGAGTTGTCATCTGCTGCTCCCGCATAAGCCGCAATTATCTGACTGCCGACCACCATGTCGAAAGTGCCATACTGCGGTTTGAACAATACTTCATCACCATAGGTCACCGTACAATCTGTCAACTGGATCAACATTAATTTTCCTTGGATATTTCGAATTCCAGTAACATTCAATCCTTTGACTTTAATCCCACTTTCAAACTCAAAAGACAGCCATTCATTGTCATAAAAATTATAAGCTTTCAAATCGAAAGGGCCCATATCTTCAATGGCGAGGTTGATGTTTTTTAATTTGCCCAAGGGCGAGCTAAAACCATCTTTGTGGTATTGGATGCCATGTCCGATCAATTCTTTTTCTCGGTATGCTAAGGCGGTAGAACCTGTTGTTTTAAAAAAGATGACCTCATTGTCTTCGTTCAAAATAACGCGGGAAAATTGTCCAGAAATCTGTAGACCGGTATTTAATTCTATGGTCCCGACCATCTGTGATCCTATGAGTTTTTGCAGCCCTTTCGCCCCGCCTTTTCTCAAGCTTAAAGTATTGGCAAACTCTTCCAGAACTTCCATCAGATAGGAAAAGTCAGGAGTAACATAGAGTTGGGGTTGTGGTTTAGTGATGTCAAATCCTTGTTCAGAGGCTTTAATAGAATAAGGCAATTTTGTTACAGCATCCGTCATACAAGATTTACTTTCACCAATGGAAGAAAGCAAACCAGCACCATATATTTTAGGGTTTTCAAGATCTCCGATCAGTCCATATTCAACCGTCCACCATTGTAGGTTACGCATTTGGGCCATTTCTGAAAATTCGACTTCCATTTCTTGCAAGCGTTCTACTTCTAGGGCAGCGGCTTTGATTTCTGCTGCATTAGAGCCTTCTGCTTCTTTCAAAATGGAAAGCTTTCTAACCGCTTCATACAAATCAATGTCATGCTTAGACAGTATCGCCTTAGCACCAATATCCCCCAATCGACGAAGGTATTCCGCATAATCTGGATTGGCAATGATCGGCGCATGCCCCGCTGCTTCATGGACGATATCCGGTGCGGGCGTATATTCTATGTTTTCTAACTGCCGCATATCCGAAGCAATCACCAACACCTTATAAGCTTGAAATTCCATAAAAGCATTTGGAGGGATGAATCCATCAACGGCAACGGCCGCCCAGCCAATCTCTTTCAGAATTCGGTTCATGCCATACATACTTGGAATTTTCTCAATTCCAATCCCCGTTTTTCGCAGTCCTTCTACATAAGATTTATGTGCCACCTTCGTCAGGTAATTGACATTCTTTCGCATAACATATCTCCAAACCGCTTGATTGATGGGGGTATATTCCTCATAATTCTGAGGTTTGATAAATTGTTTTAGATGCTTTGGTAAGCGGTCGATTAGCTCGTTACTTTCGTACTCCGGTTTGTTCGTCATTTTACTGTTCAATTGTAGTATCTTCCCAAATTAATTTTTTTGACTTTATGTAAGTTAATTGTTTTATGTTTTTATTGGAAGGACATATTGAGTGGAATGGAAACACAAGGATCAGTTCCTTTGGTGATGTAAACAACTGGTTTTATTCTAGCTTTGCGAACTCCGTGGGTGGCTCTGAGAAAAGGAAGAGCTCGTAAAGCGGTTGAGGTCTAATACCTCGGGGCTTGCCCCGAAAAAAAGGGTTCAGGGCTTGCCCTGAGGTTCATACCCTTGATTTTTTGTTATGTATTACTATTGTTTTAAAAATGCAAGCCAATGTCTTTCGCTCGCCACTTCGTCCGCTGTTCCATCATTTGAACAAAAGTAACAAGCCCAATTATATACTGGGAAATGTTTAATTTTTTTCCAGCTATATGTAAATAGAGATACCCCCAATTTCTACTGAAGCTGATTTTTTCAATTTGCTCCCAAC
>CAZDTI010000409.1:0-7867 GCA_964508085.1 uncultured Saprospiraceae bacterium
AACTAAAAATAATAACTAGAAGTATGTGATAAAGGTCACAAATTAGCTTTAAAACGGAGAAAAGATAGCTCCTTTTGTAGGAACCATTTTAAAAGGTCGCCTGTACGATACAACTGGTCGTCCCCTTTTTAGCATTATTTATAACAAATAAAAATATATTTTAAACACCTAAATAGTTTAGTTTCTGGTCTGATACTTGCCAAACAAAATCCTGTAAACCGATTTTTAATACCCCTCATCTAACCTACTAGAGTCATGATGAAACGCGTAAGTAAAAATCTAATCCTATTCTCACTATGCTGTTTTTCGCTTCAAAGTTGTAAGAAAGACAGTATCTCCACTCCCGAAGACAATCCACCAATTTTATCCGAAGTCTCCGATGATTATTTTTCATCACAAAGTAATTCAAGTGGTATTGATGGCCGAATGGCTTATTCCAATGACGTTGTCAGATGGGAAAGTACGAATCCATTTACATCAGGCACTGCAGATACCAGATCTGGCGATAGCTATGCTGATATATATTGGCTTCATGTCGCAGATGTGATGCCATTAGTAGTATCTGGTGAGACCTTAAGTGCAACGCATATTGATTTTCTTGATGACAAAGCATATGTCAGTTATCATAAAAGAGGAAATGATCATGTGGGTGCTTTTGAAGTAGTTGATCTATCCGATCCTGCCAAACCTATTGTGATATATCAATGGTTTATAGAACATGCAGATATCAATGCGATCAAAGTAGGAAAGCACAGCAATGGTACAGATGTAAATGTATGGATTGCGATGTCAGATAGTAGGAAAGGTGCTACACTTGGTGAAGTTAGAATGAGTAGTGTAGGAGGATTCAAAGAGTTTAAATTAGTTGACCTTTCTAAGTTTATTGACGGAGGAATTACTTCCTCTGCAAATTCAGTAAGCCAATCAGGTGATTACCTTTATGTATCAAGTGGAAAAACCTATGGTGGTGCATTTTGTCTTGACGCCTATGACTTGAGTGTAGTGGGTAGTGTAGAATTTCCAAATGGTAAATATATTGAAGCAAACGGTGATGCTTATTCCGCGACGAAAGTAGTTAGCTTACAGACGGGAGATAATGCAACCATCCGAACAGAGGATATTGGCGACTTTCATTTTGCTAATGAGTATAACATTGGTACTATTTTACACCAAAACGTAGATGTCATTAGCCGTGGAAAAAGTACGTTACATTTTGTAGACAACAACCCTGATGAAGTTTATATTACGATGGGGATGGATGGCTTGAAAAGATTCAACATTCATACTGGTGAGGAGACTTGGAGTTCGCCATCAGATATGATTACTTCAGGAAATACCAATGGAATAACATCGGATGAAGAGTTCATTTATGTTGCCAACGGAGCTGACGGACTTACCGTATTTACTAAACCAGAAATTGGAGAGTCACCAGAACGGGTATTCCAATGGGATTTAGATGACGCAGTTACTGCTTCTGCCAACATGGTAGCAACGCACAGCGAATGGGTACTTGTCGCAAAAGGACAGGGCGGGGTAAAAATCTTAAAGCGTCCTCAGCCAGGTGACTATTTACCAATTGATTCTTATAACGATCAGGGCGTTCCTGATAATTTAGGAGAAGATCAGGTGACTTGTCCAACTCTTATGTCAGAGATTTTTACAAATGCACTTCCGGAAGGAACGAACAACGTTGTTGAGCATCCTGAATATTTCACTCCAGACGTTCCTTCGAGTATTTTGATAACACAGGATGCAGAATTATCAATTACTTTCCTTCATGAAGGAGCAGGGTATAAAAATGTATTGGGATACTACTATTACAATGCAGACTATCCACCAAATTCTATTGATGACATTCAAAAATTAATTGCCTTCCCTAATGCATCTGCGAATGGATCAGGAGGAGGATTATTTGAAGGAAATACAGTAGAGTTACTTGGTAACTTCCAGGCGAATACCGTAGTTGGCTTTTTCTTGAATTCCAACGGATGGAATGGTACAATCACTGAAGGTTACGGCGGTCACTATACGGACTACCAATTTAATCAAGACAGTCACCGTCAAAGTATCTTAATGTATGATGCCGATTGTAATGCTACTGTTATTGGATTTGAAGACATTGACATATCAGGAGGAGATAGAGATTTCAATGATGCAATTTTCCAGATTAAAAGTTATCCGGATAATGCTTATGATGTGAGTAAATTTATTCAGTTTTAAATTTGAATAGCAATAGAAATAAAAAAAGCGCTGGTCTCTTGACCAGCGCTTTTTTTTATGCTATAATCAAAACGAAACGATCTGTGCCATTACAAAAAACAAACCCGGGAGGAAATAATCTCCTACCGGGTTTTTCATTCAAAATATGGCCTATTTAATACACATTGTATTTAATACGAACTAACATCATTTTCTATTATTCTTCATCTCCCCGACAGCTTTCCTTTAATGCTTTCAAAGCATCTTTATCTTCTACTTCCACAATACTACCATCCACTTCTAGCTCTACTTCGATTGGAAAAACAATTGCTGGTCTTTCCGTCGCATCTGGATTGGCTTCTTTCCATTCTCTAACTAAAGTCTTCAAAGCAGATCGGTCTGCGGCTTCAGCAGTAGTTCCATCAGAGAAGGAAACGCTGATGGGGAAGACAATATCAAAGCAAGGGTTTTTACACTTCCCATGTCCTTTATTCCCTTTACCGCAGGCTCTTTTCAGCGCTCTTAACTCTGTTCTGTCTGTTATCGAAAGTACTTCTCCATCCTCAGAAATAACTTCCAAGGGGAAGATTAAATTTGGTCGCTCTGTAGCGTCTGGGTTTGCTTCCTTCCAGGCTAAGATGGCGGCTTTCAGTTCGTCGTAGTCGTTCAAGATTTGAGTGGTTGCGTCTGCAAATTCTAAGCTTATGGGGAATACAAATTCAAAACAACCTTCTGGCCCTGCGCTAGCCTCTCTTTGTATTGCAGACATGGTCGTGGTTGTAAAAGCTTCTGTCGTTGTCTCCTCCGCCAAGGCATTAGAATCTTTATCGCAGGATGTAAGAAATGTTAGTGACAATAATGAAAATACAAATGAAAATTTTAAGATGTTCTTCAGCATAATGAATTGATTTTAGAAGTTAAAAAATTAAAATGTTGAGTCACTTCATGTAGTTGTATTTTGACGTTTGTAATTTTTTTTTTAGTCGCATTCGATATAAATACAACTGAGCTGTAAAAAGACCTACCTTTGTGGCAAAAAAAATCAATATTAAAGAACAGAAGCTTTGTTTTCCTGTTAGGTAGCATTAGTTCAAACCCAAAAACTATTAATATTGGGGATAATCCAACTGACTTAAAAAAGAATAGATGTCGAAGAATGCCTCTGAAGAACTAGGTACAAAACCAATTTCCCAATTAATCATTGCTCAATCTGTTCCGGCGGCCATTGGCATTTTGGTGATGTCACTGAACATGATTGTGGATACCATCTTTGTTGGAAACTTTATTGGAGCGATTGCTATTGCTGTAATCACCGTTGTATTGCCCATTGTCTTTTTCATTGCTTCGGTAGGAATGGCGATAGGGATAGGTGGCGCTTCCATCATCTCCAGAGCCTTTGGCGCCAATAATCCTGAAAAAGCACATCATACTTTTGGGAATCAATTGATTCTATCTCTGGGCTTGGCTATTATCTTGTCAATTCTAGGTTTGGTTTTTAAAGATCAGGCATTGGCACTATTTGGTGCGAAAGGAGAAGTGGTTGAACCAGCTCGTATTTATTATACCATCGTAATGGCTTTCACTCCATTTTTTGCGATGGTTATGACTGGGAATCCAATCATCCGTGCCGAGGGCAAGCCGCTTTTTTCTATGATTGCTTTGATCGTTCCTTCTGTTGTAAATTTATTGTTGGACTATATTCTCATTGTTGTTTATGATGGTGGAATGGCGGGAGCAGCTTGGGCGACCGCTATTTCTTATGTTTGTTCCTTCCTTTTTATCTTATGGTTTTTCACTTCTAAGAATAGCGAATTGAAGATTAAGTTAAAATGCCTTCGACTGGAGTGGCCTATTGTAAAAGAAATTGGATCTCTGGGAGGAGTGACTTTAGCTCGTCAGGGGGTGGTTAGTATTTTGTCTATTATTCTGAACAATACCCTAGTGGCTTATGGTGGCGGGGCTGCATTGGCGGTCTATGGTATTATTAGTAGGATGCTGATGTTTGCGTTATTTCCAGTGATGGGAATTGCTCAAGGTTATCAACCGATTGCAGGGTATAATTATGGTGCAAATAATTTCAAACGGGTAAAAGAGACCATCAACAAATCCATTCTTTATGCAACGGCCCTGGCAATACTTGTATTTATCCTCATTATGGTTTTCCCTAGTCAGATCGTTCGGGTTTTCACCAACGATGTGGATATCATCCAGCAGACACCGAATGCCCTTCGGACGGTCTTTGCCGTAACGCCATTGATTGCGATACAAATGATTGGCTCTTCTTTTTTTCAATCTATTGGCAAAGCCAAACCGGCTCTTTTCCTTAGCCTTTCTAAGCAGGGTTTTTTCTTGATTCCGCTGATTTTGATTTTACCAAATTACTTTGGTTTGCTTGGTGTCTGGATCGCTTTTCCGATTTCGGATTCTTTGTCTACGGCTTTGACTTGGCTTTTCTTGAGGAGGGAGATGCGATTGAATTTGAAGTGATATTATTATAAAACATTTTCAGAAATAAAAGTAAGATAACCTCTTGCCCCATCTCTTTTCCTCCAACGACGTACCGATTTTTGCAATCGTTTGAAGGCGGTAGCATAAAATTGACTTAAGGAAAGTATAGGCTGGCCACCTAAAGTGCAGTCTGGATTATTAATTATATGAGTATCATAATTTTCCTCTTCTCTTTCATCAATTTCGTTCAAAATTTCATCAATCAAAGCTTCGCACCTTTCAAATGGATGACTAGGCTCTTCTATTTCTTTTCCAGAATAAAGACGTTTATAGTAATTGGTTAATTTTTCAAAAACAATTTCTACATCTTTATCTGCAAGTCGAGGAAATTCTTTGTGTATTTCTAAAACGGTGAGTTCAATGTTTCGCAATATAGGCATCATAAATTCTTCGGGGGTAGTCATAGTATTTTTTTATTAAAGAAGTTGTTTAAACAGTTACTTCAAAAGCATTAAGTTGTTGGTCACACAACTAACAAAAAAGCCTTTCCAACAGGTATGCAAATTTATCGAAAAAGTTCATTACAAAAAACTTACTTGTACATTTAAGTCAGAATTTAAAGACATGGATTATGTAAATCTTCTGTCTCCTTACCTCACTAATAATTTTCGAATGGTGCAGTTACTGCTACCTTCCTCACAAATCAGTAGAACATAAGCGCCTTTTACATCAGGAGCGATAAACGACCTTCTATTATTACCCTCTAGTACCTCAAGATTTTCATACCATAAAGTCTTTCCAAATACATCCAACAATTCAATTGTTAATGGATTACTATTTCCTTCTCCATATTCTAACCAAAACTCTTGTCTCGGACTAATCGGATTTGGATAAACCCTTAGGTCTATATCTTTTTCTTCTTCATTAATCCCAACTTCAAAACCTACCACAACCGTATAGGAATATAGACAACCAAGTGCATCGATTATTGTCAAAAAATAATTATCCGGTAAAAGATTCACTAGAAAGGTAGTCGTGTCTCCTGTACTCCAAGATAATTCATAAGGAGCAACTCCTCCAATAATTTGACTAATAAAAATATTACCATCCGAATTATTTGCTCCCGTTGCAGCAGTTATATCAAAGGTCAATGTAACTATACTGTTATTTTCAATAGTCACAGCCTGTTCAGCTGTACATTCATTCCCATCTGTAACCGTCAGCAGATAGGTGCCTGCTTCTAAATCTGTCAACAGGCTATCCACTTCTCCTGTTTCCCATTCGAAAGCATAGGGGCTAGTGCCTCCATCAACAATCGCGGAAACCATTCCATCAGAAGAATTAGGACATATTAGGGTGGTCCCTTCCACTAGTACATTCAGCGCAGTAGGTTCTTCAATTTCAACAATCAAATCATCTGTTCGACCTTCTGCATCTGTTGTTGTAAAGGCATAGGATCCGGCACTTAGTTGATCAATAAAAAAAGGAGGTGTACCACTTGTTATGCTATCCTGATCCAAAAATAGAGTTATCGAGCCACAACCAGATTGCACCTCTAAATAGATTGTCCCACTACTGTCTTCATTACATAAGAGGTCTGTACTTTCATTGAGTTGTAAATCGTAAGGCAGTGTTTCATAAGCGCCCATATCAACGACATCTTCAAGGATACGTTCATTCCCTTGAAGATCTGTTAGAAGGTTTTGTTGAGTTACAAAGTTATTGTCACCAACATTACGTGCAGGGGAGCAGGGTTGAAGACGATAGTCGTTTCCAGTTGTGTCTACAAACAGAGGATCAATACTATATAGCATGCCCGGACCGCAGTTCACTGGGCCATTAGTCATTGCTTGGCAGCTGTCTACATCTATAAGGGAATGGGAAATATTGAAAGGAGTATTCTGTATCGTTTCTACAGCGAAGGGCACATCATTATTATAGATCAGGCAATTGTTTATAGTTAGTCCCTCATTTCCATATGGGATAAAAAAGAGAGCAGAACTTTCACTGCTATTTTGAGTGATGGTACAATTAGTTACAGACAGGTTTCCTTCCTCAGATCTAGCCACGCTTGGTCGATCAATAGTCGATAAATTATGAAATAAGCTGTTATTAACTTCTATATTACTAATAAGCGCCGCTATACAAAGTGTATTTTCACTTGAATTTGTAAAAGTACAATTACGAATAAGCCCATAACTTTCATCATAAAACGAAATCACTCCATTTCCGTTATTTGTAATTTGATTATTCCCGTTAAAAAAACAGTTGTTAATATGAATCCCAGGAGCAGTTGCTAAATTTAAGTCAGCAATAGCCATCCCTTCCCCAGAAGATTGATTAAATTCAAAGGAAGAATTTAAGACTTCGAGTTTCGACTCCATGCTATATTTTTCTAAATAAATGGCACCTCCAGCTGCTAAAGCATAATTAGAAGAGAAAGCACAACTGTCAACAACAACATCATTCACTCCAAAGTCATCAAAAAAACAAATCCCTCCTCCAAACGTCGAACTATTCGAGCCTACTTCACAGTTTTTTATTTCTATGGATTTGAATTTACTACTTCCCTTTATGTCTATCGCCCCTCCAGAACCAGCAGAATTATCCTCAAACAAGCAATTTATGAATTCAGGACTGGCTCCTCCCATCGCTGTATTTTGCATAAATACTGCACCTCCTCTCACCAGAGCATTATTTGAAATAAAAGAACAATTTTTGATTATAGGGCTAGCATCCTCCGAGGGGGAGTTTCGATACAAATACAAACCGCCTCCGCTTTTAGTTTTATCTGCGCCCTGCCCCGATGTACCATTTGCATTCCCCCCTGTGATAGTAAATCCATCTAGAGTCGTAGTAGAGTCTGCAGTGTTACAAAAAACTACGGTATAAGAATTATCAGAATCGTCGCCCTGTATTCCGATATCTCCGCTCAGAATAGTGGTATTGCTTTCCCAGTTTCTATCTTCCAAATTTTCTTCTTCCCCCGTAAAGCCACCATACATTTTTACACCGTTTACTAAGAGAAAGAAAAAGTTTCTAATGGTACCCGAAGTTGGAAAGTAGGTGCCCTGACTGACCCAGATTTCGTCGTCATAAGTACTGCTTTGCAAAGCGCTCTGTAAATCGGAGAAGGCGTTTTCCCAGGAAGTACCGTCTTGATTTCCTGTCGTTTGATTTGCATCGACATAAATGACGGCTGCTTGAAGGGACTGCGTAA
>CAZDTI010000410.1:0-7847 GCA_964508085.1 uncultured Saprospiraceae bacterium
ATTTACGTGACCACTTTCATGAAGGGAATCAATAAGTAAAGAACTAAAATCTATCAATGGATTAACATTATCATCGTCACGTACAACATTAATCACACATAATTCTGCTTGTAATTTAATAGTTGACAACTGTTGATTTAGAGAGTCAAGCCATTGAAGAAATAATTCGGGAGACATCTCATTTCCTTCACCATTATTATCAGTGACTATATGTAATGCAATTGGAATCACTTTAACTTCCCGAGTTTCAACAAGACCTTCAGCTGCTTCAAGATGGAAATGCTGATTAAACTGGAAATTGGTTTTACAAAACGGTTGGTCTGTTTGTGAAAAAAGCATCTCAGAAATAAATAATAATGAAATTAGAATTATAGTTTTCCTCAAAAAAATGACATAGTACATATTTATTTGTTTTTGATTCTATCGAGCTATTGTTGTACAAAGAAATCAACCTACATTAATCCTCTTGATTTTTCTTTTATCAACACCACCTTTTACTTTATTCTGTTGACCTTTTTCAATCACCGAAACAGATAGCCTCTTCAAGTGATCGATACTCTTTTTTGTCTTTTTCATAATTAAAAAATTTTAATGCTCTGCTTAACACGGAGAGCACGTTGTTAAATAATAATTGTTTTATCGTTGATTTGGTTAGTCTTCAGTTCTTACATAAGAAATGGCTATTAACTATATTGTTATCGCCATCTCTGTTTGAACAGTTAATCAATTACCCATTAGCAGGAATCTTGATTTTTGATCTTTTTTGACCGCCCTTTACTTTTTTCTGTTGATCTTTGTTAATCAACGAAGTAGATATTTTTTTCAACTGATCGATATTTTTTTGTGTCTTTTTCATGATTAAAAAATTTTGATGCTCGGCTTAATGGCTTGAGCAAATTATTTTAGTAGTGTTACTTTTAAAATTAGTTACTAGAACCAGGAATCCTGACGTCTTTCCTCTTTATTCCACCCTTCACTTTACGCTGTTGATCTTTGTCAACTACCGAAGCAGATAGTCTTCTCAATTGATCAATGCTCTTTTTTATCTTTTTCATAATTAATAGATTTTGATGCTCTGCCTAATACGGAGAGCGATTCATAACAACAATATTGTTTTTTAGAAATGTAGTAGCAGAGTACGATTAGTTTAAACCGTATATTTTTAAATATAAAGTCTTGAATTTCTCCTGTGCCTTTATTGCATAAGAATAATCAAAAGACACAGGAGATTCTTTTTTCAAAACTTTACGTACCCATACTACTTATGGCATAAGTCATGTTTTTTATATTTCATCAGCAATGCATCAAACAACATCACTATCCTTAATTGCAGATCGCTCTATTCCACCCTTTACTTTTTTTTGTTGATTTTTACCAATTACTGAAGTAGGTATTTTTTTCAATTGATCGATACTCATTTTCGTCTTTTTCATAATTAAAAAGTTTGATACTCGGTTTAATGCACCAAGCGAGTTGTTTTAGCAATATTGCTTTCGTGTTTTAATTTGTATCAACCAACATGGACTCTCTTGATTTTCCTTTTATCCACCCCACCTTTTAATTTACATTGTTGATCTTTGCCAATCACCGAAACAGATAGTCTCTTCAACTGATCGATACTATTTTTTGACTTTTTCATAATTAAAAATTTTTGATGCTCTACTTAATATGTTGAGCGAGTTATTATAGCAATATTGCTTTCGAAACTTATTATCCTTAAAAAATGGGTAAAAATAATTTACCTTCACTCATCTTTTTGTGAAAGGTTAATCGATTAACCATTCGTAGGGATCTTAAGGTGGGGGCCTTTTTTTAGCCCACCTTTTACTTTACTCTGTTGATCCTTGCCAATTACCGAAGCAGATAATTGCTTCAACTGATCTATACTTTTTTGTACTTTTTTCATAATTATTTTTTAATGCTCAACTTAATACCTTGAGCGATTTATAATAGCAGTATTGCTTTCGAATTTTAAACTAATTATTAGAACCAGGGATTCTAATTTTGGATCTCTTTATGCCACCCTTTACTTTACCCTGTTGATCTCTTTCAATTACAGAAACAGATTTTTTTTTCAATTGATCGATACTCTTTTGTGTCTTTTTCATAATTACAAAATTTTGATGCTCCGCTTAATGCACTGAGCGATTTATAATAGCAGTATTGCTTTTTCAAATTTCCACATTTTTATAATTATTTACCTGACACAATTGTTACCAAATTATTTTATTACAATCTTTTTCGGATTCTACTTAATGATTGTCTTTCAATGCCTAAATACGATGACAGGTGAGAAACACTAACTCTGTTAATGATGTCTTGATTATTTTCAATAAAATGTAAATACCGTTCTTTGGCATTCATTAATAAAAAGCTTTCTAACTTATTTTGCTTTTGAATTAAAATCGTTTCGGCAATTGATCGCCCATAGTTTTCGAAGTTCTTATATCTTCGGTATGCTTCCTGAATTTTTACATATGAAAGGTTTATGATAACAGCTGGCTCTATCGTTTCAATATAATACTTAGATGGATTTTGCTTAATAAAGGAGGGATAATCAGATGCATATTTGTCTTCATTTATAAACTCAACAGTCACTTTTTTCCCTCGTTTATTAACGTAGTAACTTCTTAGAAGACCACTATAGACATAGCCTATTTGCTTTTGGATTTTCCCACCTTCAAGATACAACTGCCCTTTTCTAAATTCAGAAATAGATAAATTATTACAAATAAATTTTAATTCTTTTCTAGTCATTCTAGGACAGATTTTCAAAAAAGAATCTGGATATCTTTCGAAGGCTTTTTTCACTTTTCTTAATGTATTATAATGGTTTTATATATTCTGAATCTCTTCCATTGGCAATAGTGTAACAGGGCATAAGAGAAAATAAATTCTTTTATGCTAGATAGCATTGAACCATTAATAATTGTATTCTTGCTTTCTAAACTTAGAAATTCCTTAGCGGTTTGCTTGCCTGACTAAATTGAAGAATGAAGGGCAGTAGAACAAGAATATTTAATTTAATAGCCGTTTAATTTTGTTAATATATTCTTTAGCATTTTTATTATTTATATTTAATTCGAGTGATTTATTGTAATTAATAAGTGCTTTTTCATAATCTTTTGCTACAAAAAATGCTTCTCCTAGACTATCATATAGATTAAAGTTATTAGGGTCTTCATCTATAGCAATCTTGAAAAACTGTATGGCTTGGTTTGTATTTTTTTCGGTATAAAGCAAATCATAACCAATGCTGTTTAGTATCCAAATCAAATCCGTATTAAAATACAGCGAATCTTGTTTTTTTAGATTATTAAACTTGGCTAATGCTTTCTTTTTATCTTTAATAAAATCAGGTTTAAGAAATGATTTTAAATTTATTTTAGGGTATTTAATTAAATCCGTTTCTATTTGATTAAAAAGAGTTTCCCAATCATTACTGGCTGCTTCAGTTTGGTTATTGACAATTACAATTTGTCCATAATCGCTATCAGGACAAATCAACAGTCCGCTTTTTACGCCGTTAGCATCTCCCGTTTTTGAATAGTAAAAACCTTCTTCATCCCCAACACCCATATCTTGCCAGAGATAACCCATGACATTATCCTCTTTATCTTCGAATAAAACCTTGGTCGCTTCCTTTATAAGTGGATTATCACTTTCCAACTGAAATTTCATAAGTTTTATCAAATCGGGTAAAGTTGTTATCATACCTGCACTACCTCCCAATAATGGATTTTTATCAAAAGGAGCTAACTTATTCATTTCATCATAGCCTATTGCTAAATCTTTACGATGCTTGTCAAATTCTTGCAAATAAGTATTTTCCATATTTAGCTCCTCTAATAAAACTTGTAATTGTGCTTTATATGAGCGATGATTTACTTGTTCTAATATATATGCAGCTAGTTCAGAACCTACATTGTTATAATCGTAAAATGTCCCTGGTTTTTTTGTTAGTGTTACGTGTTTCAGTTCTTCAAGCAAGCTGTCCATATTGTAATCAAGCTTCCTACTTTCGTAGTGCCCTTTTGCAATTTTATTATAAACCTTTCTTAATTTTGAAGGCGTATCAAAACCTATGGTATGGGTTACCAAATCTCTAATAGTAATTGCTGTACCTTCAAATTCTAAATTGGAATAATCACCTTTGATGTATTTTCGAATATCATCATTCAAATTAATTTTACCCTTCAAAACAGCTTGCGCAACTAAAGAACCTAAGAAGACTTTTGAAATGGATGCAATCTCGAAAAGCGTATTATCATTGGGTTTGTTTCCTTTGTTCTTTTCCAATTCTCCAAAATAATTATGATACACTTTTCCGTTACGGTAAATGGCAACACTTACGGAATTTAAATTCCCTTTGTGAATAATACTATTTGTATATTGATCTGTTAAATGAGTTAATTTATCAAAAGGATTTTCCTGCGATTCTTGAGACGATTGGCATCCTATAACTATAAGACATGAAATTAAGAACAGTATCTTCTTCATTTAATAGGAGATTTAAAAATCACTAAATATTCAGTTCCCATCCAGAGCCTATCGATTGTATGGATATTCACTTATCCAATGGAATCCTCGAGTTAACAGAGGAAAGTCTGCCGGATCTTGATACTTCATCAATATATCCAAGGTGTCTGTTTGCCAAATCCCTTTGAGGGATAAAGAGTCCGTTCCAACTTGCGCATATTCAAAAGTTCCATTTTTATTGAGTGAATCTCGCCAACTGTAAAAGTGTAAAGTTTGCTTAGTGGTATCTGCTTTCAATCCTAAATATCGTTTGTCCTTATTCATTATCTCAATTGCAGTCGTTCCTTCCCATTGGATTAGCATATTTTTCCAGCGAACACTGTCTGTTTCTAAAGCCGGAATTATATTGTTATTCAAAGTAAATTGTTCCACTTCATAAATTCCATACAATGGTGGTTTTGACGCTTTATCTCCGTATTCTTTAATACTTTCTAAAGAACCTGTTACCTCGTTAAAAAGTAATGAACCTATGAATAACACTTTAATAATCAGACTTGGAATCCGAAACTTAGTATCTGAAAAAGCAGCCATTATTTTTTTAGGCTCTACTGTTTTATTTAAGATTAAAAAATTTATAATTCGCTGAAAGTCGCTCCACAGAATAAAAAAAATAAAAAATAATAAATGTGATGAAAATAGCTTTACAGGAATATCGTAAAAGAAGTTCATCGCTACGACATTGGACATAACTGCTATCGAAAGAAATCCGCCTAAAACTTTTGTACGTCGAAAAAACAATAAAAACCCACCCAATGCCTCGCCGATTCCGGTAAAAAGATTAAAGCCTTCAGAAAACCCCATAAATGTCCATGCTAATCCCATGGGAGACATTTCCCCTAATGGTTTAATTAGCGAATAAGGGCCAGGCATTGAAAATTGTAGTTTAAATATTTTGGCAAAACCATACCCTATCAGCATCGCAGCTAAAAAATAACGGACAAATATTTCCAAATAAAAATACAGCTTATCGTAATTCCCACGTTTTCGATCAATAATCGACCATATCAAAGCAGTCGATAAGGCAAGTACGACAAAAAATGCTGCTTGCATATAATCATACAATGTATCTCCACTACCAGAGGGATGGGCATTGATCTCTAGACTGAAAAAATACTTACCAAACCCAATCACCAAAGGCTCCCAAATATGACTGATACTTTCTTGTACAAACTCTCCGATAAATGGAAAGTAATTTATCGGAAAAGGAAATGCGTACAATATTATGTAAGCGAAAATAAAGCGAAAAGCGAGCTTGTTTATAAACGGCCAATTGGGCGAAGTTGACAAGGTGGTTTCCATTCTTGAAAAAATATTTTATACGGTAAGGAATCAGATAATAACTTTATTATTATTTACGGAGTCCTTAATTCACTTTGAGTATTTTCTTAGTGATTTTTTTATCATCGTCAGTAATAACTTCTAAAATATACATCCCAAGATTTAAATTTTTAAACGTCAAAAAGTCACTGAATGGAGAATCAATATTTTCAGACTGAATAACCTGTCCATCACTGGTCATTAAATTGTATCTCTTGATTCCTACGGGACTGGATATAAAAACATTATCAGTAAATGGATTAGGAAAAACTTTATAGTTATTATTCAATTCAATTTCTTTAGAATTTACAGAAAATTCCCCTTCCCATTTATAGATAGCTGGTTGGTCTGGAGAGCTGACTCCACCTTTTGATGTCCAGCCAATATTAGGGGTTAAGAATTCTGTTCCGCCAAAAGAAACCCCGGTATTTATTATTTGCCAATTTTTCCCGAAATCAATTGAGTAAGCCGAAACTCTATTGTTCACAGAGGTAGCATTATCTGAAGTACCAATTAAAACACCATCTGTTCCTGGTACATAAGCTATATTGCGAATGGCAAGCCCAGGGCTAGGTGTAATGTTCTCCCATGTTTCTCCTCCATCAGTTGTTTCGGCAAACGAAGTATTAACTGTACTACTCGCATTAACAGCTACTCCATTTAATGTATCTCGAAAAGCCACAGATAATATGAGCGCATTAGTTCCAAACGAGAGATCAAAAGCCTCCCAAGTATAACCTTTATCCTTACTTCTATAAACTCTTTCCTTGTTCGTTCCAAACCAGATATGGTCATCAATAACTTGGCAGGAATTATTTCCCGAACTTAAAATTGTAAATTCATTGCCTTGGAATGGAGGAATATTATCTGAACTAACTAATTGCCATGTTTCCCCACCGTCTGAGGTCGTTGCGATTAAATCCCTGTTTATTACAAGTCCATCTTGGGGATTAAAAAATCTAATCCAAACTCCAGCTGCCTCGTTATTAAGTTTTTGGATCCAACTTTCTCCCCCATCTTCGGTTTTGAAAACACCTTTTCCAATTCCGTTACCAAAATCTTGAGTTGTAATAAAGGCTGTATTTGCATCAAATGCTTCTATGTCAAAACTTATAGTTCCTTCAGCTTCCTCGATATCAAAAATTTCCCAAGAAAGTCCACCGTCAAGCGTTTTGATAACTTTTGTAACATGAGTTAAGGGTATGGCGCCTCCAAGGGTTTGGTCAAAAGCTACAGCCCAAACAATATTTTCATCAACAACGGCAATGTCAAATACCCCATAGTTAGTTGGCAATAATCCAACTGCTTGTTCTTCCCAACTTTGAGCATTTACCACTTGGGCAGAAAACAAGATGAGCAGAGAAGAGAGAAGGATAATTGATATTTTCATTTTTATAATTTTTGACAGTACCTTAAAGAATTATTATATTTTTAATCTTCAATATTTCGGTGTTCAACAATTGCATGTTTCCTTTTTAAAAGATGGCAGCCATCTTTCTGTGAATGGTTAATCAATTACCCATTAGAAGGTCTCGGAATTTTTCGTTTATGTATTCCACCCTTTACCTTACGCTGTTGATCTTTTTCAATCACCGAAACAGATAGGTTTTTCAATTGATCGATTCTTTTTTGTGTCTTTTTCATAATTAATAATTTTAATGCTCTACTTAATGCAGAGAGCACATTGTTAAATAATAATTGTCTTATAGTTGGTTTAGCAAGCAATCAGTTCTTCCTTATAAAATAGCTATTAATCATATTGTTGTCGCTATCTTTTTGTAAAAGGTTAATCCATTACCCATTCGTTGGCCTGATGATTTTATCTCCTTTACGTTTACCACCCTTTACTTTACTCTGCTGATCTTTTTCGATCACTGAAACAGATAGTCTTTTTAACTGGTCGATACTCTTTTTTGTCTTTTTCATAATTAATAACTTTTGATGCTCCCTTTAAAACTTAGAACGATTTATAATAGCAGTATTGCTTTCGA
>CAZDTI010000411.1:0-7842 GCA_964508085.1 uncultured Saprospiraceae bacterium
ACGGTATTTTCATCACCATCTCCATAGCCGAGTTGCGCTTGTCCTTCATTCCAGGAAACGTCATTATAAGTATTGAGCATCCAATTTGCTCCAGGGTTTGTACCATTATCAAAATATTTCCAAGTGGACTCCTTAGTTATTAAAGTGGCCAAAGAACCGATGGACCAACCTTCAAACTGATGCCCTGCTTGTGCTTCGGCAGTCAAAGAAGTCGGTAACCCTTCAAGGTAAGTTCCCATCCAATTAGATCCGGGAACTTCTTGGGCATTGATTTTTATTTTTCCACCTAAAGCAGGTTCTGTAATCAGCCCTAAGGCCGACGTGTTAGTTACATCAAAATGGTCAATCAAGTCTTGGAACATAAACCCATGTCTTTCTTCCACATACTTATGTAAAAGCAATACCTCGTTTTGCCAAAATTGGAAACTCTCCATCGCATCACCGTAATTCGAAGTCATCCCCTGCCAGCGATCAATGTGCATTGGCATTTCATATTCCAGGCGAGATTGATGCTTGTCTATATATTTTTTAATTCTATTCGGATGGAAAGTAGTGTACAAGTGATCGGCAAATCGAGAGAGAAAAGCATTGGCGAAAGCTTCATTATTTAGCATATTTCTTAAAGCCACTCTCGCCCAGGCATATCCGGAAGGGCTATTATCTGTGGTAAAATAATCAATGCCGTTATTGCTAGAGCCCGAGAAACCTCTATCGAAATCTGAAAGTATCCATCGCCATTTAGCACCTGGCGTTTTGGGTTTCCAAATTTCGATATTGTGCCCCCAGGAAGAATTACTCAAGTAAATTTCAGTAATGAAAAAATTCATGAAATTTTCTATGTCCAACACTGCTGCTACATTATCGTAATTGCTTTGTATACTTAGGTCTTGATTTAGATAATTCCACAATTGCTCAAATTCAATACTGTCTCCTTGTTGCACTTCTCCATTGTTTTCTACCAAGTCATATTCACTTCCATCCAAATCAAAGTTGTCTTCGATATAACCGTCATTAACCCTTGATCTCAAGTTATGAATGCCAAGGTATTCCCCGTTTACGTAAACGATGGTTGGCCGAAAACCTGAAGTTTCCATCCCCATTGTTTCTCTGGCAAGCTCTTGACAAAGACCATCGCGGAACAGGGTAAAACTCCAATCACTTCCTCCTGCTCTCAAAATAAAGCTATCGAACTTGCTTCTCCGCCGATCAAAGAATAGCGGGTATTCTATATTATTTTCATCGTATTCATTATCGAAATAAATCCCTAACATTTTTTGAGGCAACTGCCAACTGTTCAAACCATTGACTTTGGTTCCCGCCAATTCATTAATGGCCGCGCGATCCGATCCATCATTTTCGAATAATTCAATATTAATCGGATACTCCCAAAGCGGTTTAAAATCTTGGACATACAATCCTATATCAGCATCCCAAAAGTATTCTGGATTAGTGCTAATGGAAACAACAGGCAGTTTTCTATTTTCAAAATTTTCATTTAAAAAATAAGTTTGAGTCGTTGCTTTTCCTGGAATTTGATTGGGTACAAAAACAGAAGCGCGAAGATTTGTGGTACTGCTTATAGTGATCGGATCAGTGTACAATGGATCAGCTTCCGTTGGAAAAGAACCATCCAGTGTATATCTAATCGCTCCTTCAGATGCACTAAGCGATACTGTAAATGGATTGTTGTAAAATCCACCTTTCTCAGAAAATTTCACTCGGGAGTAAGTAATCCCATCGAAAGAGCCTGTCCCGTTGGTACTCTCCGGGGTTGGGGTTTGAAAAAATCCCCAATCTGAATTTCCATCACTAACACGACCGTAAGAGATGTCCGTACTTTGCGCAGGATATTCAATCGCATCCAACAAAGCACCATCCGCCGCAAAAAGTCCAATTTCCTCTCCCCCTTTTGCCAACTTGAAATTGGTATGAATGCCTACATCTTCTCCATCCGCCCAAATCAGTAAATAACCATTGGCAGGTATTTGAGTACCTAGTGGAAAAGCCCATTTTGTGGAATCACTGAGATTATCGCTAAGGAAATGTCCGGACAAATCTTGAGTACTATTCGTTCCATTATACAATTCTATCCAATCTCCAGTGTCTCCAAAATCAGGATCTTCAAGAATAGACGAATTAGAAGACAGCAATTCATTGATAAATACTTCTTGTGCAAATGAGGTAGAAGTGCTAATCGCTAATAGGAAGATAGCCATCCATAGTTTGTGTCGAAGGGAACTTGAATACATGTCGATATTTCGTTTGTATTCCTTTGACAAAAAACAATTGTCGCATTTTACCAGAGGAACGCCATTGATCAAATAATAAATATGGGAATACTGCATAGAGTTAAGCAAGAATGTAGAACCATTCTCTATTTCCCAGGTATAAAGTTATGCAGATGAGGATTGGGTTAAAATCGGATTACAAAATACAACAAATTATGCACAGTGCTTTCGATTGATCCTTATTTTTATGTAAATACAAGGAATATGGTAGTCTGGGAAGGCTTTACTGACTAAAAAATGGGTAAGTAAAAGCGATCAAAGGCTTATTATTGCAATAAATTAAGTAGATAAACCCAAAAATATTCTTAAGTAGAGTTTTCATAATCAATAAAAAAACTTATCTTTGTGGCCGTTTAGAGTAAAAAACTAGTATTATGAAAAAAGAAATCCATCCGGACAATTATAGAATGGTCATCTTCAGAGACCTATCCAATGAGGAAGAATTCATTACTAAATCCTGCGTTCCTTCAAAGGAAACTGCTGTTTATAAGGATGGTAACGAATATCCTGTAGTAAAATTAGAAATTTCTAATACTTCTCACCCTTTCTTTACGGGTAAGATGAACTTCGTCGATACTGCTGGACGTATTGAGAAATTCAACAAGAAATTCGCAAAATTTGCTACTAAGAAAGAAGATAAGCCTGCAGAATAAGCAGTATAATTTTTTCTTAAAAAAGCCCGGTTACGAACATGTAGCTGGGCTTTTTGAGTTTAGAAGCTCAAACTGTCTTCCGCAATACCCTTCTTTTTCCTATTTTCACAAAACTTTAAGAAGCTTTCTCATTATAAATCATAGCTTCTATACGTTTATTTTATATACATCAACCTCTATTTATATAACTATAGCCCGCTACCATGAATTTGAACTTCCTTAGCCTCTCTCCCCTCGTTTTCTTTTTCCTAATTAGCCTTTCCATAAATGCCCAACAGAAAGATCAAATCAAATGGGGCAAACAGGTCAACAACAAGACGAAATCCGTAATGGATAAAATCATTAGTCAAGATGCTACTGGTTTTTATGTACTCAAAACACGTCAGGGCAATCAAGAACTGGTAGATGGACCTCAAAAGGTTTATATCGAACATTATAACCAGAAGATGAACCTAACCAGAGGAAAAGAAATCAAGATGAAGTGGAAAAAGAAAAAGCGTCAGTTTGAGGATATCCTAATGATTGGTGGAGAACTATATCTCTTCACTTCTTTTAACAACCAAGGAAAAAGAAAAAACTTTCTCTTTGCGCAAAAAATGAATAAACGAAGCTTTGAAGTGGAAAAAAAGTTAAACTATATTGCAGAAATTGATACCAGAAATAAATACAAGGAAGGTCGTTTTAATTTTCACATCTCTACAGACAGCACTAAAGTACTCGTCTTAAACGAATTGCCTTACAAAAAAAACCAACCAGAACAATTCGCACTCAGAGTTTACAACAATGACCTTACACTAAGCTGGCAAAAAGATATTGTCCTCCCATACAACGATGACAAATTCGACATTGAAGATTACCAGGTAGACAATCAGGGAAATGTATATTTACTTGGCATGCTTTACGGCGATGGATCTCTAAGAAAGAAAAGAGGTCTTCCGAACTATCAATACGTCTTGTTGGCGTATACCAATCTGGGAACTGAGAAGAAAAAGTACCCAATCAAACTTCGGGAAAAATTCATTACTGACCTTACCTTCCGGCCTTCCAATAACGGCGAACTGGTTTTCTGCGGCTTCTATTCAGAAAGCGGTACTTATAGTGTCAGAGGTACTTACTTTTTTAGAATAAACCCCGCTACAAAAGAGATTTTCAACAAAAGTCTAAAAGAACTTGATTTTGAGTTCCGTACCGAATATGTTTCCAACAGAAAAAAACAACGCATGGATAACGATGACAAAAGGTCTGAACTTTACCAATTTTCACTTGACGAACTCATTCTTAGAAATGATGGAGGAGCATTGTTAGTAGCGGAACAATATTTCGTTGAAGAGGTTAGGGAATTCGACCCTTATTATGGTGGTGTTGGCACCTTTGGACGATATGGAAACAACAATCAATATAGAATCAGTTACATTTACAACTACAATGACATCATTATCGTTAATGTAGATCCGAATGGAGAAATCGAATGGGCGAGTAGAATTCCGAAGCGACAGGAAACAGAAAACGATGGCGGCTGGTATTCTTCTTATTCCATGTCTATCGTTAGAGACAAAATCAATTTTATATATAATGACAATGGTCGAAACTTTGGCCAAAACGCGGATCAACGAAGAAATCGTTATAACTTTAATGGTCGAAATTCGGTGATCGTTCTCAGCCAAGTCAGCCCGGACGGAAGTATTCAAACAAGACCACTGGGCGGAAACAGGGAAGGAGGCGTGCTAACCCGACCAAAAGCTTGCAAACAGATTGGGCCAAAAGAAATCGCAATTTATGGGGAGAATGGAAGAATATATCGATTTGGGAAGTTGACATTCTAAGCGGTAGACGGTTTTACGGTAGACAGTGGACGGCTCCTACGATCGTAGGGCCGTCCACCATCTACCCGTCAGCCGTCTACCCGTCCACCGTTTAACAAACTATACATGAGAAACATCGCCATTTTCGCTTCCGGTTCTGGAAGCAACGCAAAAAAAATACTCGAATACTTTGAGGGACATCTTGATATTCGAGTGGCGCTAATTGTCACCAACCGATCTCAAGCGGGTGTTTTGGCCCATGCCGAATACCACAATATTCCTACAGCACACATCAAAAAGGCTACATTTTACGAAACAGAGGAAATATTAGAAATATTTAATAGATATTCCGTCGATTTCCTAGTATTGGCGGGCTTTTTGCTGCTTATTCCTCGTTATTTAGTACAATCGTACCCACATCACATCCTGAACATCCATCCTGCTTTACTTCCGAAATATGGCGGCAAAGGCATGTACGGCATGAACGTACACCGAGCCGTCAGAGCAGCCAACGAAACCGAAACCGGCATGACCATTCATTGGGTCAATGAACATTATGACGAGGGAGGTATTGTTTTCCAGGCCAGTTGCAAAGTAGCTCCGGAAGATTCGCCGGAAGACATTGCAAGAAATGTACTCCAATTAGAGCACCGGCATTATGCGGAAGTCATCGAGCAGACCATTACCGATTTAGCACCTAAGTAAAGATTTCGTCTAAAAACGTATCTAATTTACTGTATATCAGTATATAAACAACAATAATATCACTTTCAATCTATTAGTGATGCTGTACTTCCTTTTCCAAGGTTTCAGCTATTCTAAAAGATGGTAAATTCCTAATTGGAAATTTGCAATAGAAATGATAAAAATTGTAGTTGTACTGTTTATACGTTTTGATAGCACAACATAACATATCCTCACAAAACAAAAACGTATTATGAAAAGTACATTAACCTTTCTACTCGTACTCCTAACCACGCTGACCTTGTCGGCCCAGGATTGGAAAAAGCAGTCTAAAAAAGCTACAAAGCTCTTCAAGCAAGGGCAATATGAAGATGCAGCCGCGCTTTTTGAATCTGCCTGGGAAAAGAAAAAAAGCAAAACGCAACTCATGTACAAGGCCGGCGAATGCTATTATGAGCTTCGCGATTATCGGCGGGCTACCCAAGCTTATCGCAAAGTAAAAGATGCTACTGGAGAGGCAGGACTTGCCGGATTGAAATATGCAAGAAGTTTAAAACAAACCGGGGAATACGAAATGGCTAAGGAAGAACTGGTCTACTATATCAAACGCTATAAAGGTAGCGATGAAAAAGTTATGGCCAACCTGGTTAAAACAGAAATTGAAGGTTGTGAACTTGCCTTGCAATTTGATTTAAAAGCACCGCAAAGCATCCTTATTGAACACCTCAGCGAGAATATCAATACCTTGGAAGATGAATTCGCGCCTGTTCCTTTTTCTGATGATATTCTTTATTTTTCTTCTACAACGGGTAATAAGATCAATATGTATCGCTCCCAAAGGCAATCGGGATTATGGACAGCAGCTGTTGTTCCTGATCTGCCTAATGTAAATGGAGGTGTAGTTTGCAATGGCACTTTTTCACCAGATAATTCTCGGTTTTATTTTACGGTTTGTGAGAACGAAAACCAATGGAAAGGATCGAATGCTTCTTGTGATATTTATATGACTAAAAGAGAGAATAAGAGCTGGTCCTCTCCTCAAAAATTGCACGACTATATCAAAGACGATGGGAAAACCGCTACCCAACCTTTTGTTATTCACCAAGGAGATCAAGAAGTATTATTTTTCGTCTCTGACCGGGAAGGCGGCTTCGGAGGTCTTGACATTTGGTATAGTAAAAGACAAATCAAAGCTGACGATATCGACTTTACGCTTCCACAAAACGCAGGGCCCATGATCAATACAATGGGAGACGAGGTTAGCCCTTATTACAATGATTTAAAAGAAGCACTCTTTTTTAGTTCTAATGGACATCCATCAATGGGTGGTTTTGATATTTTTCAAGCTGCGGATAAAGGTGGCCGTTTTGGTCTTGCAAAAAATGTAGGTATTCCAATTAACTCTTCCAACGATGATCTTTTTTATAAAGAAGAGGAAAATGGTAATGGCGGCTTTCTAGTTTCCAATCGCTTATTTGGTCTGGAAAAAATTACGAGTACTCATAACGACATTTTCTTCTTTTCTACACCAAGAGAACAGATTGTTATAAATGGTAGTGTGACAGATAGAAAGACCGAAGCCCCAATGAATGCAGTGGTTGCTAGTCTTTTTGAAATCAAAAGTAATAATAGAAAACGTTTGCTTCAGGCGAAGACATTTCCAAATGGACAATACGAATTTGTATTGTTACCCAACAAAGAATATAGCCTCATCGTCGAGCAGATTGGATTTGGTTCTTCGAAATATAACTTTACAACTTTCCACCACGACAGCATTCAGACTTACTCTAGAGATTTCGTTTTGGAGTCGGGAAGAGACCTCGTAGAAAACGCAGTCGTCTCTGATGTTGATACATCGCGGAAACCAACTTCCAGCTCCAGTATTCCAACCAGACCTTCGGGGAGTACTAGCGATCGGATCAGCTCCAATAGTACCGCATCCTCGAACTCCGTAGTACGAAAAAATAATCCATCGGCAACTAAAAAGATTTACCCTAGAAGAAAGTCCACCTCAGATGCCCCCAAACATGGTGGCGTTTATTACAAGGTACAATTAACGGTAGTAACCAATTTCAATCCTAATCAATCTCAATTCAGAGAAGTAAAAAACATGGCTCGACTAGACACCGAGTTTCTTCCAGAGAAAGATTGGATTCGAGTTTTGATGGCTGATTTCTTTGCTGTTGAAGAAGCGCATGTAGCTATGATTAAGGCCCAGAAGTTGGGATTCTTTGATGCTTTCTTAGTTAAATATCGAAATGGGAAAAGAGTAACGCCATAAATAGAAATCAAAATTTTCATTATAAAATAAAACCCGATACGCGAAGATCACGTATCGGGTTTTAAGTTTATGAAAGCCTCAGATTGTTCTTCTTGCCCTCAGCCTCTAAAGATTAGCAAAACCAGGCAACTCCA
>CAZDTI010000412.1:0-7841 GCA_964508085.1 uncultured Saprospiraceae bacterium
CAACCATTTTGTGCTTTTTAACTAGATCAATGATTTGTTTCTCCATACCTGGCTTGGCATTTTGTAAATTAATTGTTACAAAAACAGGGCCCCACTGCCGGTTACGAATAATTCCCAAAGCTTCATCCAAAGTAGGGATTTTGAAATCCTGAAATGCTGTATCAAACCAAGACCCTGCATCCAACGCACGCAGTTCTGAAAGCGTTTTTTCATCAACTCTTCCACTCCCATTGGTTGTTCTATCAACAGTCTCATCTTGAATGACAACCAACTGATTGTCCTTTGTTTGACGAACACTTAAATCCACACCAAAACCTAAGCTCACCGCAGCGGCCAGAGCCGGCAATGTGTTTTCAGGCAGGTATCTATCCAAGCCACGATGAGCAAGAATAGCAGGTCTGGAACTAAGCAATCTACTGTTAGGGCCACTTTTAGGTGGAGCGACAATGTCTTTTTTCGAAAACGGAGAAGTATTGTTTTTGGAATCAATACTTTCAGATGTCCTCCACAACTCACGGACTTCCAATGGGTAATTGGTCAAAAAACCATCAACACCAGCAGCTCTAGCGTTATTCCAGCGATCAGGAAAATAATTGATACAAGAACTGATCACCCAAACTTCTTTATTTGCTGCATGAGCGGATCTCACCTCTTCAATCGATGGTTTTCTATCTCCATTTTTATCCCAAGTCCAACCGGGAACAGATATCGAAAATTGTTGATTAAGGTCACGAAATCGTTTCGCCGATTCGAAATTCATTCCAAAGGCAAAGACTTGATCAAGCATTTCATGCTCCTCAACCAGCCTTACAATACCTTCCTCAATGCCTGGAGAAATAGTCTTCATATTTATGGCAACCTTAGTCTGTCGCCATTGATTGCTCTTTACCAATTGAAGTACTTCCTCAAACAAAGGAACCTTTACCCCTCGATAATCAGAAGCAAACCACAAACCTGCATCTAAGCTTCTGATTTCTTCCAGCGTCTTTTCGATTACCTTTCCTGTACCATTGGTAGTACGGTTAAGAGTATCGTCGTGGATCACTATGATCTGATCGTCTAGAGTTTGGTAGACATCCACCTCGATATCTAGACCGAGGTCTATTGCGGCCGCAAAGGCTGGAAGTGTGTTCTCTGGGGCATGTTGACTAAGCCCACGGTGAGCGAGAAGATGAGGAAGGTTTGTTGGATCTGGAGTAGAAATAGTTGGTTGACAACTACCAATTAAAATGGCTAGTAAGAGTAGGCATAGATGTCGGATCATAGCAACGGCTTTAATAGCCGTAAAGGTAGCTATTGAGTTTGAGCTTGGTATTTTTTCTATGATTTTTTTGTTGGTAGGAATTATTATTCTGAGTAATCTTTATACTTATTACATTGAACAGTAAAGTAGTTGAAATTCAGCTCATCGATCTTTCCGTTGCACTCCAAGATTCATGATCGGCAGAGGATCATTGAGTCTTCGAACTGCGTAGCAACAGAGAAAATCGGTGAGCCGTTTTCCAAGACTTTTGTCCTTAATTAAGTACTATTTATTTTTGGTTTATTTCAGCTAATTTTACTACTTCCCGTCACATCCAGGCTTAGCATCAATATCAGATTCCAAGCGAATATTACTTAATCCAATATCCACACCTTCACCTCCTGTAATCATTAATGCAGAGGTTATTTTAGTCATATCCACACCAAGCTTAGCAAAGCAACTCAGGCTAATTCGGTATTCTTTCCAGTCATTAGCTCCGATGCTAATGTCAAGTGTTTTATCACAGGAAGCCCCTTCATTACACATCCCAATTTGGACAACGGCATTGCTCGTATTAAACGATTTTGCGGAGAAAGTAAGCTCCATGGCACCATTCGCCTGTCGAGCCATATCAGAAGGAGAAGCTGTACTGACGCGCATTTGGTCGATGTCTGATTTGGTCCATTTAATTCTCAAGGCATCTTCCTGAGCTTTGTGATCTGTTTTACTAACTATCAAGCCTCCGACGGATGTAGGAAAACTTGCGATTTGTTTGTTCAGCCCCCCCGAGCTCAACCAAAGCCCCCAAGGTGCCACAGGTGCGCCTTTAAGGTAAAACTCACCTGTAGAGGCCACTTCAATGCTCTCTAAACCAGACTCTTCTGAAAGCTCATTCACTGCTACAGCATTTTTATAAGTCAAACCATAACCTAATTTAAACAATGGTTCAGCATCCTTAGACACTACAGCACTCGCTGGCCAAGAGAAAGAAAGACGGCCCTTAAAATCAAAAGATGGATCTCGTTGAAACAACAAGTCTGAGATACCTCCTCCTTCGCTCCCCGGCAACCATGCCGCGATAAATGCATCTGATTTATTTATTTCAGGATTACTCCATAGTGGACGTCCTGACAGGAAAACGGAGACCACAGGAATATTTTTCTTTTTGAATTCCAACAACTTGCTTACATTAAAGTCATTTGGTACGAAGTCAAGATTTCCCCGGTCGCCTTGGAACTCTGCGTATGGATCCTCTCCGTAAATGGCAATCACTACATCCGCAGCTGTATTGGTCTCTCCATTTGCAGAATAAATTACTTTACCACCAGCTTTATTAGCCGCATCTTTTATCCCATCAAGGATGGATTCACTATTCGGAAATTCTTTGTTGGTATGACCTGTTCCTTGCCAAGATAGCGTCCAACCACCACATGCCTTAGAGACACTTTCAGCTCCGTCGCCAATGACCAAGATTGTTTTTGAAGCATCTAAAGGTAAAGTGTTATTGTTGTTTTTAAGTAAAACCATTGACTCCCGAACTGCTTGTCGTGCGATGGCTCTGTTTTTAGGAAGCGCCAAAAGACTTTCATCTCCTGCATTTTTACGGGTACTCGGAGCACCTTTGGTAAATATACCCGATGCAATTTTCACCCGAAGAATACGACGAACGGCATCGTCCAATCGAGTCATTGGAATCGTTCCGCTCTTTACATGCTTCAATGTACTTTCATACAAACCTTTCCAACTGTCGGGCGCCATATACATATCAAGACCTGCATTCAGCGACTGCGGACAATCGGTATTTGTACAACCAGGAACCTGACCATGACCATTCCAATCCCCAACAATGAAGCCATTGAAACCAAGTTGCCCCTTCAAGACATCTGTCAATATCTCTTTATCTCCGTGAAGTTTTCTGCCTTGCCAACTGGAGAAAGAAGCCATAACAGTCTGTACACCCGCGGGTATTGCACTGTAGTAACCTGCAGCATGCACTTTATATAAATCTGTTTCACTAATCATAGCATCCCCTTGATCAACACCTTTTTCTGTAGCACCATCAGCCAGAAAATGTTTAGCACTGGATATCACGCGTCCCTCTCCCATAAAATCAGCATCACCGACACGACCTTGCAACCCGTGGACAATGCGGTCTCCATACGACTTCACAAGTTCTCCATTTTCAGAGAATCCTTCGTAGCTTCTACCCCATCGTAAGTCTTGAGGAACCGCTAAAGTTGGGGCAAAGGTCCAATCGTGGCCAGACACGGTAAGTTCATGAGCCGTCACTGCTGCAATTTGCTCAATTAAATCAGGATTGTTCATCGCACCTAATCCAATGTTATGCGGAAAGACAATGGCTCCACTAAGATTAGCATGACCATGCACTGCATCTATTCCCCATATACAAGGTATGGCTACTTCGACTCCTTCTTCATCAATCGAAGCATTGTAGTATTTGTCGGCCATAGCTAGCCAAGTTTTGGTATCCGCATAAGGTAGTGGCCCTGGCGCAGAGTTTCCTCCACTCAATACTGAACCTAGTCGATATTTTTTAACTTCTTCAGGTGTAATAGATCCATTGTCTGCTTGAATAACCTGACCTACTTTTTGTTCCAAGGTCAGTTTTGGCAATAGTTCATCTATTTGAGCTTCTATCTTTGGGTTTAATGGTATGGCTTTGATACTTGGCCAGTCTTTAGGGTTTACAAGATTCGCTGACTTTTCTATAGGAGTAGTCTTCTTTTCTTCGGTAGCATTCTTTTGTTGAGTACAACCTAAGACTAAGAGAGATATAGTTATTAATATAGAGAGGAGAAAGAGAAGAGACTTCATAGGACGCATAAGAAATTGATGTTTGGTTTAACATTAATAAGAGCCATTTCCGGGCATTGAGGCGCAAGTTAGTGTATTTCTTACTCTATTTATAAATGTTTAGTAATCTTCTTTTTGAAACCATCAATTGTCATTGTTCTTTAGTAGGTAGGCGATCTAAAAGGCAACGGTTGGAGCGGGTTGATTTGAATTGACATAGATTGGGAAATTACGTTGAACTCTGCTTCATCCAAGTAGTTAAAACCTTCATCGACATTTTGTATTTCACATTAATGAGTACTATTACTTTTTAATTGCTTTAGCTTTTTCATAATACAATAATGCTTTCTCCTCGTCATTCATTGCTTTATAAGTATCGCCTAATCTGTTCAACGGTCTATCTGATTTAGGATGTTTTTCAGCAATCAAATTGAATACCTTTAGGGCTTGCTCGTATTTATTATTTTCAAGAAAGTAGTTGGCAATTGAAATGGATCGGTTTATACTTATTCTACTAAGGAAATCAGATTCCATAAATTCATCTACAAACAATTCAAATTGCTCCAGGTCATTTTCTCTTATTGCATTTCTCGTTAAACTGAACATTGTCCAATCCGTTACTTCGGGTTGAAATCCAAATAATTTAGATCTCAAATCATAGTAATTAAAAACATATGGTAAACCTCCTGCATTCCTAAATTCTTCCAGCTTGCTAAATTGTAATTCAGGAAAATATTGATAGTATTTTCGAATTCCATGATACAAAGTAGTGAAGGCTGTTGATCTATGTTCTTCCTCTCCTAGCCTTTTGTAAGTCCAATTCAAATCTTTTGGGGCTTTATTTTGAAAAAGGGTATTTAATTTTTCTGTTCCATTTTTAACCGATCCATCATTAGTTTCAGCAGTAAAAAATAGGAGCTTTTCGCTAAATGATTTTTCTAAGAGAAGACTATCTAAAGTACTAATTTTATCTTCGATTGGAAATGGACTTGCAGCAATATAGACGTTAAATAAATCAGGTTTATTTATTAAGGAGTGAAACACGAAGCCTCCTCCGTATGCCCATCCAAAAATCATTCTTTCGTCTGAAGTTCGGAATTTATCATCAATAGTCTTAACTACTTCGTTTTCGATGAAGGATAGATATTTATCTGAATCTCGACTATATACGCTGTTTCTATCAGATCGCTTTTTTGTTATTCCGACAATAATATATTCTGCAGTTTGCTTAAATTTTAAAAATGATTGTTGCAAACTTATCCCATGTAGAAAATATCGTTGTCCATCCAAAATATACAATACAGGGAAGTCAACATCAGAGTCCTGATAGCTCTCTGGAAGAAATATTTGAAGCTCTCTTTGATCTTTCATTATTTCGGATTCAAGCAAAAGTGTTTTGCCAACAACTAAATCTTGTTCTTCAATTTGGGAAAATGAAATTGAAGAATATAAGATAAAAGTAATTATGGTGATCAGTTTCGGATTCATGATTTATCTAAGTTTTGATTGGTATAAAGGAATTCGGGATATGCGATATACAAGATAGAACGCCCTAAGCTAATTCTTGTTATTTTCAAATAACTTAAAAAGAAGTAAATTCAAGGTTTTTAAGCCGTTTGTCCTAAATTTATCTTTCTCCATAGATTTCAATAATTCCCATTTTATCTCCTTCCTGCAACTCGGTAAAGTCATAATCAAGAAATTCTGAATTCATTATACTTTCAGAGGTTGTGTGCCCTAATCCCAATACATGTCCTATTTCATGAAGAGCAAAAAGATAAAAATCACTACAGGACTCAATAGATATATTTTTTTGTATGATTAAGGTTCCTTTAATTGTGGAACATGGCGAATCAGAGAAATTAGGATAACCAATTCCACTTTGGATAATGTCTGCTACAAAAAAACGAATATCACTTGAGCTATTTTCTGGCAATTCCTCAAAATCAATATCAGCAATTTGCGACCAAGCACCAAATGCATTTTTTATTTCTTCTTTTGCACAATTCATTAGGTTTTCAAATGATTCACTTGGAAGATTAATTTGACGATGTGTATTAATAGTCCCATTTTCTTCTTGAAAACTATAGGTAACTGTTCCACCAGCTTCCTTGGGGCCCGTAACATTTACTCCAGTTGTAGTAAAAATCGGACTCGTTCCCCATTTATATCCAAATAAGCAGTAGTTTCCATTCGTATTCGTACAATTGGGTAGTAAGGAGTTACATTCTGAAAATGTATCCGATATATTAATTGGTGAAGATTCCTCATTTTCCTTACTACACGAAAGTCCAATTATTAAAAGTAAAATACAGTAGGTGCATTTTAACAATTTTGACATCTTCAAAAGTTTAATGATTTTACGGAATGGAAATGAGGTAATACTTCTTTCGCAAGTCGCTCCAACGTCTGCTCTATGTTATTTTGATTAAAACGTAAGTTTATTCCAACATGATTTACACCGAGCGTTTTCAAATGATTTAAATACTCAATCAAAGGCTTAACCCCAAGTCTGAACCCAAGGTGAATATGCTGCGGCGAGAAGTCATCATCATCTACCAAATCAATATGCAGGGGCTGCATAAATGGTTTATGGCAATTTTGTATTTTTGTTGTTAGATCACGCCATTGAGAAATGTTATGTTGCTGCATGTACAAATTCCGAGGATAGTACATCCAACCATCCGCCTTTTCCGCAATCCAATCCAGCGATTGTCGACTATGTCCAGTAACCAACATAGGAATTTTATGACCAGTGGATTTTGGTAGTACATCCACCTGTCCGTTCAGCGTTCCAAAATGATTATTTTCTAAAACCGGAAAACCCTCTTGCGCCGTTCGTACATAGGAAAAAGCATCTCGAAACAATACTCCTCGTTCTTCAAAATCGATCGCCATAGCGGGATACTCGGATGGTCGGTCACCAGAAGCAACACCCAAAATTAACCGTCCTCCAGACAATTGATCAATCGTAGCAGCCGACTTTGCAACATGTACAGGATGGTGAAGCGGTAAGGCAATACTCCCAACTGCCAAAGCAATTTCGGAAGTCAAAGCTGCCACGTATCCTAGATAGGTAAAAGGATCAAAAGTCTGTCCGGCATCGCCAAAGGAAGGGACATTAAGCGGAACATCTCGCACCCACAATGCTTTAAATCCTAATTTCTCAACAAGCTGCACCCGTTTCAGATGATTCGTCATTTTGGGCACCGGACCTTGGGTATAATTTTCAATCGGTACTACAATTCCAATACTCAATTCATTGGCTTCAAAAACGCTGTTATACCCTTTATTTATTTGTTCGAATTCTTTCATCTTTCTTTGATTTGGAATCACAACACATAGCGCTTAAAAAGATCTTCTAATTCCTGCTCAGGGTCTGTACACAGCCCCGTATGTGTCTCTGAACTCTGAATAATCGTACTTCGGGAAGCAGTTAACCACCGAAACCTAGACGCGAGTTCCATCTGACCAATCGCACCTCCTTCAGGTGCGCCTATACAAACCATTTCCCAGGCTTTTAGGTAATCATTTAGCGCAGTAATATCCAATTCGTTAGAAAAAGAAGCCAACCGCTTTTCGTTAATTTGATATTTTATCCCCAGATACTTTTTCCGCTTGGAGAAAAGAATGGCTCCGACATTAAAGAATTCTTCGCGCTCCACTTTCGGAACGACCCTAATAATCGCATATTCGAAAGTACATCTATCTTGCATCGGCAGCTTCTTTAACGAGTGAATCAATCATTGAAAATTTAGCAGAAATAAATTCGATATATCCCTTC